>NZ_JBFNEH010000006.1:0-108488 GCF_040797425.1 Symbiobacterium sp.
GATTCAGCGCAGTCCGTCCGCGGGAGTGTGCTGAATCTTGACACTCCCGCCCCCGGAGACCTGGCTGCGTCCACCGTAAGCTCCGCCCCGTCCGACAAAAACGGAGAGGCAGCCGCCGAAGCGGTTGCCTCTCCGTTCATCGTCACTCTGCCGTCCATCCCACGAGGTCGGCACCGAACCGACCACCCGGGGTGCGTGACCCCCGCCACCGCGGCTCCGTCAGCCCCGCAGCTCCGCCCCCAGCGCCTTCAGCGCAGCCAGGATGCGGCCCTGCACAGGCTCGAGATCGGCGTCGGTGAGCGTGCGGTCGGCGGCCCGGAAGGTCAGGCGGAACGCCAGCGAGCGCTTGCCCGGGGCCACCCCCTCGCCCTGGTACAGGTCGAAGAGCTTCACGTCCTCCAACAGCTCGCCGCCGGATTCCCGGATCACCGCCTCCACCTGGGCGGCGGGGAGGTCGACGTCGACCACGACCGCCAGGTCCCGGGCGACGGCGGGGAACCGGGGCACCGGGTGGTAGACGGCCTGGGGCCGCATCGCCGCCAGCAGCGGGCCGAAGGCGATCTCGGCCACGTAGACCCGGGCGGGCAGTTCCCACTCGCGCTGCACCCGCGGGTGCAGCTCGCCCAGGAGGCCAACCTGCTCACCGCCGATCACCAGGGCCGCCTGCCGACCCGGGTGCAGCACCGGGCTGTCGCTGCGGACGAAGCTGGCGCCCTCCACGCCAAGGCCCCACAGCAGGTGCTCGATCACGCCCTTGAGGGCGAAGAAGTCGGCGGGCTTCTCCGGGCTCCGCCAGCCCAGCGGGGACAGGTTGCCCGTCATGGCCACGGCGAGCGCCAGCGGCTCGTCGGGCAGCTGCTGCCCTTCGATGGGGAGATAGACGTGGCTGATCTCGAACAGCGCCAGGTCGCGGATCTGCCGGTTGACGTTGTACTTCACCACGTCCAGCAGCCCCGGCAGCAGCATCGTGCGCAGCGTCGAGCGCTCGTCGTACATCGGGTTCGCCAGGGTGAGGTACCGCCGGTGCGGGTCGTCGGCCGGCAGCCCCAGCATGTCGTACACCCGCGGGTGAACCAGCGAGTGCGTCAGGACCTCGGTGAGACCCGCCCCCGCCAGCAGGCGCCGCGCCGCCAGCTTCGCCTCCGCCTGGGGCGAACGGCCGCCACGGTTGGAGGCCAGCACGGGAAGCTCCAGCGGGATCTGGTCGTAGCCCTCGCAGCGAGCGATCTCCTCGATCAGGTCCACCTCAATGGCGATGTCGCTGCGGCGGGTGGGAACGACGACGACCAGGATTTCGCCGTCGCCGGGGATCAGGCCCGCCAGCTGCTCGCCGGCCTCCTCCAGCGCCGCCCGGGCGGCTCGGGCCCAGGCCCGGTACGCCTCGGGGTCGGACGGTACCGGGGAGACCTGGTGCATGGCGGTCCAGACCGGCCGGCCGCCCAGGTCCTCGCCCTCCTCCTCCTCGGCCTCCGGGGCGCCGGCGGCCAGGTCGGCGATCAGGTCCTCAGGGCGCAGGACCGCCATGCCGAGGCTGCGCAGGTGCTCGGCCATCCGCTCGGGGGTGAGCTGCAGCCCCGTGAGGGCATTGGCCTTCTCGGTGCGCAGCAGGATGACGGGCGGGACGGTGGGACGCGGGTAGACATCCACGTGGCCGGCAATCACCGTGCCCCCGGCGAGGTCGGCCATGAGCTGCGCCGCCCGGTCGGCGGCCCGGATGCAACCGGAGGGGTCGACTCCCTTGGTGAACCGCTTGGACGCCTCGCTGGGCAGGTTGTAGCGCAGCGACGTGCGCCGGTTGTTGATGTTGTCGAAGTGGGCCGACTCGATGAGGATGTCCACCGTCTGGTCGGTGACCTCGGACTCCTCGCCGCCCATCACGCCGGCCAGGGCCACCGGCCCCTCGCCGTCGGCGATGACCAGCACGTTCTCGTCCAGGACCCGCTCCTGGCCGTCCAGGGTGGTGAACCGCTCGCCGTTACCGGCCCGGCGGACGATGATCTGCCGGCCGCGGATCTTCTCGTAGTCGAAGGTGTGCAGCGGCTGGCCCAGTTCGAGCATGACATAGTTGGCGATGTCCACGACGTTGTTGATCGGCCGCATGCCCGCAGCGCGCACCCGGGCCTGGAGCCACAGCGGCGAGGGGCCGATCTTCACCCCGCGCACCACGCGCGCCACGTAGCGGCTGCAGAGGTCGGGGGCGTCGATGCGGATCTGGATGAAATCGTGGGTGTCCGTCCCCGGCTGGTCCGGCGTGTAGATCTCCGGCAGCCGCACCTCTGTCCCCAGGATCGCGGCCACCTCCTGGGCCACGCCGATCATGCTCTGGCAGTGGGCCGCGTAATTGGCCGTGAGGTCCAGCTCCAGGACCCAGTCGTTCAGGCCGAGCACCTCGGCCACATCCATGCCCGGCTCCAGCCCCTGGTCGGCGGGCAGAATCAGGATACCGTCGGCGTCATCGCCCACCTGCAGTTCCACCTCGGAGCAGAGCATGCCGTGGGAATCCAGGCCCCGGAGCTTCTTCACCCCCATCTCCACGCCGCCGGGCAGCTTGGCACCGGGCACAGCCGCCGGCACCAGGGCACCCACCGTGACGTTCTGGGCGCCGGTGAGGATCTGCAGCACCTGGCCGCCGCCCACGTCCACCTGGCAGACCCAGAGGGTGTCGGCGTTCGGATGGTGCTCCATGGCCACCACCCGGCCCACCACGACCCCCTCCACCCCGGGGTTCGCGGACCTCAGGTTCTCCACCACCACGCCCCGGGCCGTCAGCCGCTCGGCCAGTTCCTGCGGGGAGAGGTCCACCTGCACATACTCCTTCAGCCAGTTGTACGAAACCTGCATGTGTGCCGCCTCCCCCTCGCTAGAACTGCCTCAGGAACCGCATATCGTTGTTGACGAAGTGCCGGATGTCCTCGATGCCGTACATCAGCATCGCCACCCGCTCGGGGCCGTATCCGAAGGCCCAGCCGGAGACCTCCTCGGGATCGTAGCCGCCGGCCCGGAGCACGTTCGGGTGCACCATGCCGGAGCCGCCGATCTCGATCCAGCCCGAGCCCTTGCACGTGCGGCAGCCCTTGCCGCCGCAGAAGATGCACGAGATGTCCATCTCCGCCGAGGGCTCCGTGAACGGGAAGTACGAAGGCCGCAGGCGGATGCCCACGTTGGGGCCGAAGAGGCCGCGGGCCATCTCGGTAAGGGCCCCCTTCAGCGAGGCCATGGTGATGCCCTTGTCGATCACCAGCCCCTCGACCTGGTGGAACATCATGGCGTGGGTCGCGTCCTCGAAGTCACGCCGGAAGACCCGGCCGGGACAGATGATCTTCACCGGCGTGCGGCCCTTGGCGACCTCGAGCATGTACCGGATCTGCGTGTTGGAGGTATGCGTGCGCAGCAGCACCTCGTCGGTGATGAAGAGCGAGTCCTGCGCGTCGCGCGCCGGGTGGCCCTTGGGGATGTTCAGCGCCTCGAAGTTGTACCAGTCGGTCTCCACCTGGCGCGACTCGGCCACCTCGTAGCCCATGGCGATGAAGATCTCCTCGATGCGGTGGATCACCTGGTTCAGGATGTGCAGATGGCCGCGGCGCACCGGCTCGCCAGGCAGGGTCACGTCCACCCGCTCCGCCTCCAGCCGGGCGGCCAGCTCGGCTTCGGCCAGCACCTGCTCCCGGGCGTCCAGCGCGGCGGTGATCGCCTGCTTGATCTCGTTGCCCAGGGCGCCCATCGCCTTGCGTTCCTCCACCGTGGGGAGCTTGCCGAGGCCGCTCAGGGCGCGGTTCAGCTCAGACTTCTTGCCGAGGTAGCGCACGCGCATCTCCTGGATGGTTGCCACGTCCGCCGCCTTGGCGATGGCCTCCAAGGCCTCATCGCGCAGCTTCAGCAACTGGTCCTTCAACAAGGCCACCTCCGGGAAAATCAAGATGAGCGCCTTCGTCCCCAACGGGACGAAAGCGCTCGCTTCCGCGGTACCACCCGATTTGAGCCCTGCAGGGCTCCGCTCGTCCAGGCGCCAGCACGCCCCCCTCCTGTAACGGGAAGGACCCGTCCCCACCTACTCAGTCTTCCCGACTCCATCTT
The DNA here is from genome assembly GCF_040797425.1 of Symbiobacterium sp. Lineage (NCBI taxonomy): Bacteria > Bacillati > Bacillota > Clostridia > Eubacteriales > Symbiobacteriaceae > Symbiobacterium > Symbiobacterium sp. The sequence goes on from NZ_JBFNEH010000006.1 coordinate 4,075, forward strand.
GCCGGACCCATCCAGGCCCGGCTTGGAAGCCGTTCAGCGGGGCAGCTCCGGAGGGAACTTCACACGGCGGGCGGAGAGCCGGCTTCCAGTCGGGGCCTGGCCTCCCTGGACACCGCCACTGCCGGTTACTTTCCTCCATCACAGCCGTTGACAACAGTGCCACAACCTGTGCAGTTGAGTATAGCAAACGACTACTGGACTGTAAAGCGCTTATACAGCAGGTAAGCGATGATGGAACCGGTGTGGGAGAAGATGGTCCAGAGCACCTCAGCGGTAGCGGAGTTGGGGTTGGTCAAGCCGCCACTCCCTCCCTCTGCCCTTGTTCCATTTGTCCGACATCGGGTATTATAGCATGCCCCCCACCGCCCCTCAAGGCTTCACCGTGCGAACATAGTGCAGCCGTGAAGCGGGCAAGAAAGGAAACCGCACCACCGCGATGCCGAAAAATGGAAGCCCTGCCCGAGCGCTCGACAAGCGCTTCCAGGCAAGGCTGGCAAAGGCGGGGCATGCCACCGCTTCCATCTCTGCAGACAGCCGGGGCGCCGAGCCCCGCTGCCCTGGCCGGGGCGGGAGTACGAGGGCCTGGCCGGGCAGGGTGAGCGAAGCCGCGTTGCTGGCGCCGGTTCAGGCTCCGCAGGCGGACGGCGCGGCGCAGCGGAGCGAACTGCGCAGCGAGCACGCCCGTCCGCCGAGGAGCACTACCGCCGGTCTGCGCCAGCGGCGGCGAGCCGCCCTGCCCGGGCACCCGCCATGCGCTTCCAGTCGGGGCGAGGCAGGGCGCGCGAAACCGCGTTGCTGGCGCCGGTTCAGGCTCCGCAGAAGCTCACCCCTTCGGCAGCAACTCCACCGCCAGCTCCGCATTCAGCCGGGCCAGCGGCACCAGCCGGTCCATATGCCGGAGCAGCTCCTCCCGACAGGCGTCCGCGTTCCCAAGCGCCCGCCGCCCCGCCGCCGCCACCGCCTCCGGGTCAAGCGCTCCGAGGCTTCCCGCCACCGGCTGCCCGATCAGGCGCAGGAACGCGTCGTTCTTCGGATCGTACGAGAGACCCACCAGCGGCACCCCACTCATGGCGGCGAACACCAGCGAGTGGTACCGGAGCCCCACCAGCAGGTTGCACCGGGCGATCATCGCCCGCAGTTCCTCGTAGTTGTACGTCCCCTGCAACACCACCGCAGGCGACTGCATGTGCGCGGCCACCGCCTGGCCGGCCGCCACGTCCTTCTGCTGCTGCATGGGGATGAAGACCACCGCCGCCCCGAACTCCCGGGCCAGCTGATCCAGCGCCCGGGCGAGGCCCGGTTCGTTTTCCCCTTCCCCCTGCTTCCACGGCCGCACCGAAACGCCGATCAGCGGACGGCTCACGTCCACGCCGGCGGTGCGGAGCAGCGCCTCCCCCCACTCGGGGTCCGCGGGGCCGAGGGTGAGAGCCGCGTCGGCCGTCACCGTGATGGGCGGCCGGCGCACCCCGAGCCGCCGGAAGGCCTCGGCCGCCTCCGGGTCGCGGGCGGTGATCAGGTTCACCCGGTTCACGATCAGCGGCACCAGCACCTTGCCCAGAGGCCGCACAATGGGGCCCACGCCCTGGGCGTAGAACATCACCGGCCTGCGCCGGATCTGCGCCAGCGTGGCCAGGCCGAGGTAGTAGATGAGCGACCGGCTGCTGGTGACGTCCTGCAGCAGGCTGCCGCCGCCGAACATCACCAGGTCGGCCCGCCCGATGGCCTCCCAGATGGCCTTGAGGTCGCTGCGGCTGACGGCGCGGATGCCGTGCAGGCTGCGCGTCTGCGCGGCCGTGCCCGAGATGGCGGTGAAGGTCACGTCCGGACGCAGCTCGCCGATCGACCGCCGGATGCCCGCAAGCATCGCCTCGTCGCCTGCGTTGTGGAAACCGTAATACCCGGCGATCAAGATCTCAGCCACAGTTGCTCCCTCCTTCCACCCGGCTCATCACGCACGCCTCCGCAGCCGGCGCACGGCCCGCTCCACAACCTCCGCCCCTTCCCGGTTGCCCAGGAGAAGGGCAAGGCCCACATGCACTGCCACCACCACGCCCAGCCCGGGGAAGAGCCGCACCGACTGCGCCAGCAGTCCGCTGCCCGGCGCCACCGCCGAGAGCAGCCGGAAGAGCCCCCAACCCGCCAGGGCGCCGGCCGCCGCGGTGCAGAGGTTGACGCCGACGCGGGCGGCCAGTTCCCGCCCGCCGATCGTTCCCAGCTGCGCCCGCAGCCGCCAGAGCAGGAAGGCGACCGAGACCAGGGTGGCGAGGGTCTGCCCCAGCGCCAGCCCTCCGTGGGCCAGCGGCCCGGCCAGGGCCAACTTGAACAGCAGGCTGAAGGCAACCAACACGGCGGCCGCCTGCATCGGGGTGCGGGGGTCCTGCATGGCCCAGAAGCAGCGGTTCAGGAAGTCCTGCCAGCCGAAGAGCAGAATGCCCGGCGCGTAGAACAGCAACGCATACGCCGTGGCCCGGGTGGCCGCCGGGTCGAACGCCCCCCGCTCGAAGATGAGCTGCACGATGGGCTCCCGGAAGACCAGGAGGCCGATGGCCATGGGCAGTAGCACGAAGCTGAGGATGCGGAGGCCGCGCGCGGCGCTCTGGCCCAGCTCCTCCCTGTTCCCCTCGGCCGCTTCCGACGCCAGGGTGGGGTAGAGCACCGTGGCGATGGCGGCGCCCACCACGCCGTAGGGCAGGGAGTTGACCCGCACGGCATAGTTCAGGGCCGAGATGGAGCCCTCGGCCAGCCCCGAGGCCAGGAACCGGTCGAAGAAGTCCTGAATCTGAATGACCCCGGTGGTGACCAGCACCGGGAGAATCAGCCGCCCCACCTGCGCCAGGCCCGGGTCGTGCCAGTCGATCCGCGGTCTGTAGACGAAGCCGAGGCGGCGCAGTCCGGGCAGCAGCATCAGGGCGCCCGCGGCGGCACCGACCACCACGGCCTGAGCGACCCAGTGGACCTGGGAAGGCTGCGCCACGAGCAGCAGCGTCAGCACCACCGGCAGGTTGTTCACCATGCCGACGAAGGCAGGGGCGGTAAAGCGCTGGTTGGCGTTGAGCACGGCCGTCGCCACGCCGGCGAGCCCCATGAAGAGGAGCATCGGCAGCATGGTGCGGGTGAGCGAAATCGTCAGGGCCTGCACTTGGGCGGGGAACCGGGGCACCAGCGCCGGCACGAACCAGGGCGCCAACGCCCAGCCCAGGAGCAGCAGCAGCACCGTCACCAGCAGGGTCAGGGTGAGCACGCTCCGGACCAGGTTTTCGGCCGCGCGTTCCCCCTGCCGCTGCAGCACCTCCCGGTAGACGGGAATGAAGACCATCACCAGGCCGGCGCTGACGGTGGCGAAGAGCGAGTACGGCAGGTCCTGCGCCGTCAGGTAGGCATCCGTGGTATAGCTCGCACCGAACCGGGCGGCCAGGAGCATCTCCCGCACGTAGCCGAGGATGCGGCTCAGGATCGTGGCGCCCGAGATGATGGTCGCGGCCTTCACCAGGGTGCGCGGGGTCGCGGCCATCATCGCGCTATCAACTCCTCATAGAGTGCGTCGGTCTCGGCGGCCATTCGGTCGGCGCTGAACTGAGCGGCTGCGCGCGCCCGCCCGGCGGCGCCCATGCGGGCGGCCAGTGCGGGGTCCGCCAGCAGCCGGCGGATCGCCCCGGCCAGGGCCTGCGGATCCTCCGGCTCGACCAGGAAGCCGGTCTCGCCGTGCGCCACCACCTCGGACAGCCCGCCCGTGCAGGACGCGACCACCGGGCGGCCGGCGGCCATCCCCTCCACCGCCACCAGCCCGAGCCCCTCCGAGCGGGAGGGCACCGCCAGGATGCCGATCCGACTCAGGAAGGCCGGAACGTCGGAGACGAAGCCGACAAAATCCACCGGCAGCCCCGCCGCCTGCGCCTCCAGCGCGGCGCGCTGAGAGCCGTCGCCGCCGATCAGCAGGCGGGCCTCGCCCCTGAGCTCCGCCATGGCGGCGATGAGCACGTCGAAGCCCTTCTCCCGCTCCAACCGGCCGAGGGCCCCCACCACCCCGGGAACGGGCGGTTGCGCCGCCTCATACGACCGGGTGTCGACGCCCCCGTGGATCACGCGCACGCGCCCGGGGTCGGCCCCCTGGGCAATCAGCGCGTCGCGCACGGCCACGGAGACGGCCACAATGCGGTCGGCCAGGTGCCGCACCGCCAGGGTGCGGAGCAGGCTCCCGGCCTCCCGGATCTGCACCGACGCCTCGGCGGCCGAGGCGAAGCCGTGCTTGGTGTAAATCACCCGGGCGCCCGCCAGCCGGCCGGCGATGCGCCCGGACAGGGCGCCGTGGGCCTGCACGATCTGCGGGCGCCAGCTGCGCATGAGGGCCAGCAGCCCCTGCACCGCAGGCCAGGAGAGGGAGCGGTCGGCCCCGGGGTAGAGGAAGACCGGCACGCCGGCGCGCCGAAGGGCGGCCGCCAGCGCCCCGTCGGGGCAGGCCACCGCCACCTCGTAACGTGCGGCGATGCGGGGCTGGGTGACCAGCGTGAGCACGTACCGGCCCGCACCGCCAATGTTGGTATCGCTGCACACGTGCAGGACCCTGGGCTTGCCGGATTTCGCTGAAGTCAAGCTGTTCGTCCCTCTCTATGGCCCAAGGCGAGCCCCGCCCCCAGGCCGGCGACGGCCCAAAAGGCGAAGAGCACCTTAGGGTTGTACCACACGTAGTCCACCATGCCGTGGACGAGCAGGCCGGTGAGTGCACAGGGCACCGCGGCCAGCAGGTAGCTGCTCAGCGGCCTCGCACCCGTCACGAAGGGCCGGCGCACCACGGCGAGAAGAAGCCACAGCACGAAGACGAGGCCCAGCACGCCCATCTCGGCCAAGATCTCCAGCGGCACGTTGTGGGCGTGGGCCGCCCGCGCACCGGAGAGCATGAACTCCTGGTAGCCGGCGGCAAACGCCTCGGCGCCTGCTCCGGCGCCCAGTACCCAGTACTTCCGCAGCATGGCCAGCACGCCGATCCAGATGTTCACGCGGTAGAGGTTCGACGTGTCCTGCAGCGAGAAGGCCGAGAGCAGCCGGTTCAGCAGCGCATCGGGCGCCGCCAGCACCACCGCCAGGCCGCCGAGGAAGAGGAACACCGCCCAGCGGCGGAAACGCATCAGAATGAAGAGGCCGACCGCACCCGCGAAAGCAAGCCAGCCACCCCGGGAGCCGGTGAGCAGCAGGGCGAGGAGCATCAGGGCCACGGGCAGGGCCAGGGGCAGCTGCCTGCGGGGGTTCTGCAGCCACAGGGCGATGGCCGGCGGCAGGAAGAGCGTCATGTACTCGGCCAGGTAGTTGGGGTTGCCCATGCTGGCGAAGACGCGGATCACGCTCTCCGCCTGCTCGGGATCCACCCACGACTCCTCCACCTCGGGCGGGTGGATCACCTGGTAGACGCCCCACAGGGCCATCAGCATCGCACCGGCCAGCACCGGCCCGAGGAGCACCGCCGCGTCCCGGGAGGTGCGCACCTGGTCGGCGACGAGCCAGAAGAGCAGCCCGGCCGTGAGCCAGATGATCAGGTTGCGGAGGCTGGAGGCGGGCGTGAGCGACTGGAACGTGGACGCCGCCGTCACCAGGAGGAACAGGGAGAACGGCAGCAGGGCCGACGGCGTGCGCCAGCGGAAGTCGCCCCGGACCATCCTCAGCACCAAGGCCAATCCGGCCAGGGCCCACACGCCCACGATCATCAGGGCGGTGGAAAGCGAGGACATGCCGTGCGGCACCAGGGGCAGCAGGCCCAGGAGCATTCCCAGCAGGTAGACCACCGGCGAGGTGGCCCGCTCGGCCTCCGCCTCAGCCGGGGCGAGGACCACATCGTCCGCGTAGCCCCAGAAGAGCCGCCAGAGGTGGCTGCCCGCCAGCAGGCCCCCGACGGCCCGGGCTGCGCGCCGGCAGAGCCCCACCACCAGGCTGCCTTCCCAGACTCCGGCGAGCCACGGACCCAACCGGCGTCCCACCGCCTCGTACAACCGGGCGAGCCACCCGAGGGCACGCCCCACCCGGCCGCCGCCGGCGGCCCCGGCGGGCCAGTCCGAGTACCAGAAGCGGCCCAGCAGCGAGCCGGCGAAGACGCGCCCGCAGAAGGCGCCCAGCGCGGAGAGCGCCCGGCCGGTCAGGCTCGCCTCCCACACGCCCAGGAGCCAGGCAGCCAGGCGCCCGACGAGGCTTGTCTCCCACAGATCCAGCAGGGGTGACCGCACCATGGGCGTCGCCCCCTACTGCTGGTCCGGGGTGAGGTTGAACGCCACGGTGGTGCCGGTTGCGGCCCAGTAGGCGCTCTTGAACTGGATGCTCCGGCCCACCTTCACCTCGATACCGCTCATGGTGATGCCGTTGGGCGACACCCGGGCGGGCCCCCGGATCGTCACATACAGGTCAAAATGCGTATCAGACTCATACGACACGATGCCATCGGCCACTTCCCAGGCGATGAGGGCGGGCTCGGCGTCGACGGCGACGATCTTGCCCATCCAGGTGTTGGACTTGCTGTCGAACACGTCGTCGCCCACTTTGATCGCATCCACCGTCCACTGGGTGACGGCCGGCACCCGGAAGGTCATCTCGATGGTCTGGTCCTGCCCCGCCGGGGCGGCCTCCTGCCCGGCCAGGGCGCCGTAGGCGAACCTTCCCGCCACCGCCAGGATGCCCAGGAGCACCACCAGGTCGAGCAGGTTGATCTTGCCGAAGAGCCGGCCCTTATTGTCGATCACCAGTCAGCACCTCCGCGTACACGTCTAAGATGCGGGCCGTCACAGACTCGATGGAAAGGCTGGCCACCACGAACTCCCGCCCCGCCCGGCCGAGGCGCGCCCGCTCGGCGGCCCGTTCGGGGCCCAGCAGGCTGGCGATGTCGGCTGCCAGGACGGCGGGATCGAGAGGGGTACCGCCCTCGCGGGCGGTGAAGTTGGCCGCCGCGTAGACCGGGATCCGCTCCGGGGTGAGGATGCCCCGGTATCCCCCCTCGCCGGCGATGACCACCGGCCGCTCGCACAGCATCGCCTCGGTGGCGGTGCGCGCCACGGCCACCACCACGTCGGCCAGGTTGAAGAAGGCGGCCACGTCGAGGCGGTGGCCCACGGCGGCCGCGGCGGGCCGGCCCAGCCGGGCGTTCACCTCGTCGGCCAGGCGCTGCACCTCCGCGTAGCGGTTGCCGTCGCCGAGGATCCAGAGGCGGATCGTCGGGAACTGCGCATTCAGCGAGGGCAGCGCCCGGAGCAGGGCCACGGCCGTGTCGGCAAACTCATCGGTGAGCCGGCTGGCGTGCACCACGTGCGGGCCGCCCAGGTCTGGCCCCAGCTCGGCCAGCAGCGGGCCGATGTCGACGCCGGGCCGGAACTCGCCGGTCTCGAAGCCGTTGGGGATGACGCGGATGATCTCGGGCGGCGCGCCCAGCGGCCCCTCCAGGTGGCGGCGCACGTCCTCGCTCACGGCGATGGCCCGCTGGCCGAAGGTGGTCAGGTACTTCCACGGGAAGCCGGCGGCGTAGGTGCCGTGGTAGGTCGTCACCAGCGGGATGCCCCGGCCCCGCACCACCAGGGAGCAGAGCCAGGCGGGAATGCGGGCGTGCGCGTGGACCAGGCCCACGTTGTACCGGGCGATCACGCGCCGCAGGCCGAAAAAGGCGCGCGCCATCACCAGCGGGTTGCGGCTGGCCATGGGCACGACTTCGTGCGGAATCCCCCGCTCCGTAAGCATCGGCACCATGCGGCCGCCAGCCGAGGCGACGACCACGCGGTGCCCGCGCCGGTGCAGTTCCCGGGCGAGGCTGATCACGTGGGTCTCCGCCCCGCCCAGGTCCAGGGCCATGGCGGCGAGCAGGATCGTTGGCAGGTTGTTGGGCATGGCGCACCGTCCCCCCTGTGCGAGGGCTGTCTCAGGTATTTTACCTGTAACGTTTCGCGCAAACAAGTCGGGGTCAGCGGCCGCGACCCTGCTGCCGCAGCGCCTCGTAGAGGAGGAGCGACGCCGCGACGGCAGCGTTCAGCGACTCGGTGGGCCCCACCATTGGAATGGAAAGCACGCCGTCGGCGCAGTCGCGCGCGAGCGGCGAGGGGCCCGCCCCCTCGTTCCCGATGACCACAGCGGCCCCCCGCGCCAGGTCCACGTCCCACGGTGCCAGGTCGCCGCCGGCGTCGGCCACGTAGATGCGGCGCCCCCGGGTGCGCAGCGCTGCGAGCGCCTCGCCCAGCCCCAGCTCCACCACCGGGAGCCGGAAGAGCGATCCCATCGCCCCCCGCACCACCTTTGGGTTCAGGGGGTCCGCGCCGCCGCAGACCACGGCGCCGCCGCCGCCCAGCGCCTCCAGCGAGCGGATGGCGGTGCCCAGGTTCCCGGGATCCTGCAGGCCGTCCAGCACCAGCACCAGGCCGGGCCCGAGGTCGTCCAGGCCGAAGCGGCGCGGACGGAAGACGCCCACCACTCCCTGCGGCGTGCGGGTGTCGGCGGCCCGTTCCAGGGCCGCGGGCGTGACCGCGTGGAGCGGCACGCCCCGGGCCGCGGCCGCGCGCAGCAGGGCGGCGCCGCGGGGGCGCTCCGCCAAATCGGGGGTGTAAAGGAGGTAAGCCACCTCCACCCCCGCGGCCAGCGCCTCCTCCACCAGCCGCACGCCCTCCATGTGGGCCAGGCCCGCCGCCTCCCGCTCTTTCCGCTCCCGGGCCAGCAGCCGGGCCTGCTGAACCAGCTTGTGTTTCGGCCCCAGCGGGGCCTCGTGGCCGCTCATCCTTGCTGCAACATCCTCTCGAGTTGTCTGACGCCCTCTTTGCTCCCCAGCAGCACCAGGTGGTCGCCGGGTTTGATCTGGTCGGTGGCCAGCGGCGCGGCGTTGATGTGCTCGCCCGACTTCAGCGCCAGCACCGAGATGCCGAAGCGGGCCCGCAGGTTGGCCTCGCGGAGGGTCAGGCCCTCCAGCTGGGGCGGCGCCTCCATCTCCAGGATGGTGTACTCCGGCGAGAGCTCGATGTAGTCGATCTCGCTGCCGGTGAGCAGGGAGTGGGCGACCCGCGCGCCCATGTCGCGCTCGGGGTAGAAGACCCGGTCGGCGCCCACCTTCTCGAGGGTGCGGCCGTGCAGCTCGCTCATCGCCTTGGCGACCACCAGGGGCACGCCCTGCTCCTTCAAGAGGACGGTGGTCAGGATCGAGGCCTCGACGTCGTTGCCGATGGCGACGACGCCGACGTCGAAGTTGCGCAGGCCCAGGGCCCGGAGCGCCTCCTCGTCGGTGGAGTCGCAGGCGACGGCGTGGGTGAGCTCTGCGGCGAAGTGGTCCACCAGGTCCTGGCTCTGGTCGATGCCCAGCACCTCGTGGCCCATGCGCTGCAGGTGCAGCGCCACGCTGGACCCGAACCGGCCCAGCCCGACCACGACGATCGTCTTTCGGCTCATCCGATCATCACCCGCTCCTCCGGATAGTCGATGTGCGCCCGCTCCCGGCGCCGCTGGGCCAGGGCCACGGCGGCAGTGAGCGGCCCGATGCGGCCGATGTACATGGTGAGGGCGATCAGCAGGCGGCCGGGGATGCTCAGGTGGGGCGTGACACCCGTCGTGAGCCCCACGGTGGCGAATGCCGAGGTGCCCTCGAACAGGACGTCGGCGATGGTGACCGGGTTGGTGGGGTCGGAGACCACATGGCTCTCGGTCACGAGCAATACGCCGCCCACGACGACGATGAGGACCAGGGCCATCGCGGCGATGGCGATCGCCCGGTCCAGGAGCTCCCGGGGCAGCCGCCGGCCCATCACCTGGATCTCCTCGGTGCCCCGCACCGTCGCCCGCACGGCCAGGATGATCACCGCGAAGGTGGTTGTCTTGATGCCGCCTCCCGTGCCTCCGGGCGAGCCGCCGATGTACATCAGCACGATGGCCACCAGCAGGGCGGCGTAAGCCATCTTCCCCATGGAGATGGACTCAAAGCCGGCGGTGCGGAAGGTGACCGACGTGAAGAAGGCGTTGAAGAGCTTGTCCGTGAGCGGCAGCGGCCCCAGGGTGGCCGGATTGCTGTACTCCAGCGCCAGGATGAGGAGCGTGCCCGCGACCAGCAGCCCGCCCGTCACGACCAGCACGATCTTGGTCTGCAGGGCGAAGCGCTCCCACCGCCGCTGGCGCCAGATGTCCTGCATCACGATGAAACCGATGCCGCCGAGGAGGACCAGTGCGGCCACCACCAGCAGGATGAACGGGTCCCGGTTAAAGATGCGCAGTGAGTGAGAGGTGAGGTCAAGGCCCGCATTGTTGAAAGCACTGATCGCGTGGAATACCCCGAAGTAGAGCGCCTTCCCCGGGGGAAAGTACGCGAGGAAGCGCAGGGCGAGCAGCACGGCCCCCACCGCCTCGATGACCAGGGTCGTGGCGATGATGGTGCGGGTCATCTTCACCACCCCGGCGATGGAGAAGGAGCCGAGGGCCTCCTGCATCATCAGCCGCTCCTGCAGCCCGATGCGCCGGCCCGTCACCAGGAACATCATCGTGGAGAGGCTCATGATGCCGAAGCCGCCTGCCTGGATCAGCAACATGATGACGATCTCTCCGAAGGTGCTGAAGGTGCTCGCCACGTCCACCACCGCCAGGCCGGTGACGCAGACGGCGGAGGTGGCCATGAAGAGGGCGTCCACCAGCGACAGCTGCTGCCCCGGCTCGTGGGCGATCGGCAGGGCGAGCAGGACGGTTCCGGCGAGGATCATCAATGCAAAGCCGAGGGCCAGGACCTGCGACGGAGTGAACGCCGGCGCCTGCCGGCGCTGCTGCGTTGCCATGTTCCGCCCTCCCCGCTACTCGCCCTGGAGCCGGGTGATGCCCTCGGCCGACCCGATGACCACCATCACGTCGCCCTCGGCGATGCGCTCGGCGGCCCGCGGCGAGACGATCACCCGGTTCCCCCGCTTGATGGCCATCACGTTCAGCCCGAAGCGGTGAGGCAGATCGAGTTCCAGCAGGCTCTTGCCCAGCACCGTTTTGGGGGGAGCAATCTCGGCCATGCCGTACTCATCAGACAAGCGCACATAGTCGATGATGCCGCCCGTGGCGATGTTGCTGGCCACGCGGATGCCCATGTCCCGCTGCGGGTAGACGACCCGGTCGACGCCCAGGTGCTTCAGGATGCGGCCGTGGGCCTCGTCCTGCGCCTTGGCCACCAGGTAGGGCACGCCGAGATCCCGGCAGTTGAGCACCGTGATCACGCTGGCCTCGACGTTGTCGCCGATCGCCACGATGACGGTGTCGAACTCCTGAATGCGCAGTGCGCGCAAGGCGGCCGGGTCAGTGCAGTCGGCCCTGACCACCCGCCCGAGCACGGGCGCCAGGTCGTCCACGCGGCTTTGATCGATGTCCACCGCAAGCACGTACTGCCCCATCTCGGTGAGCGTCCGGGCGACGCTGGCGCCGAACCGTCCGAGTCCGATTACCGCATATCGCTTGCGCATGGTCGCTGCTCCCTTCGCTGACGGGTGAGTGCCCGGTGTCGCTAGCCCCCAATATACTCCAACTCCGGACAAGTGGAAAGCCCACCCGGGAAGGGTGGGCGTGAGGAACGACGTTACAGGCTGGCCTTGGCCTTCTCCACCAGGGCGGAGAAGCCGGCGGCGTCGTTGACGGCGATGTCGGCCAGGACCTTGCGGTTCAGCTGCACGCCGGCCTTGCTGAGGCCGTTCATGAACTGGCTGTAGGTGAGACCGTTCATGCGGGCGGCGGCGTTGATGCGGGCGATCCAGAGCCGGCGGAAGTTGCGCTTCCGCTGCCGCCGGTCGCGCCGGGCGTAGTACAGCGCCTTCATCACGGTCTCGTTGGCGGGGCGGAACAGCTTGCTCTTGCCACCCCAATAGCCCTTGGCCAGCTTCAGGATCTTCTTATGCCGAGCACGGGTGGTCTTCCCGGGCTTGATGCGCGCCATGTTGCTCTCCTCCTATATCCGCTCCGGAGCCCCCACCCCGGAGCGCGGTGATGGTATATGGCTAGTGGGGCAGGATCTCCCGGATATTCTTCTGGAACGCCGGGGAGAGGACGAGGTTCCGCTTCAGGGCGCGGATCCGGCGCTCACGCTTGTGAGTGTTCTTGTGGTGCTTGTTCGTGGGGTAATGCTTGACCAGGCCGCTGCCCGTCAGCTTGAACCGCTTGGCAGCGCCGCGATGGGACTTCATCTTCGGCATGGCTGGGTTACTCCTCCTTACTGTTCCTGGCCCTGCTGGGCCGACTTGGATTCGAGGTTCGGCTTCGGGGCCAGGATCATGATCATGTTCCGGCCCTCAAGCTTGGCGGGGCGTTCCACGACGCAGATGTCCTTGACGGCCTCGAGCAGCCGGTCAAGCACCTCCTTGCCCAGTTGGGCGTGGACCACCTCGCGGCCGCGGAACATGATCGTGGCCTTGACCTTGTCTCCATCCCGGAGGAAGGCCTCCGCCTGACGCCGCCGCACCGCGAAGTCGTGCTCCTCGATGTTCGGCCGCATCTTGACCTCTTTGATCGTCACGACCTTCTGCTTCTTCCGCGCCTCGCGCTCCCGCTTCGCCTGCTCGTACTTGTACCGGCCGTAGTCCATGATCTTGCAGACCGGCGGCCGGGCGTTGGGCGCGACCTCCACAAGGTCGAGTCCCCGCTCCTCGGCGATGCGCAGCGCCTCGCGCACGGAGAACACGCCCAGCTGTTCGCCCGTTTCCGAGACAAGCCGGACCTCGCGGGCCCTGATCATTTCATTGACCCGGACCTGTTCCTTGATACACGTACACCTCCTGACCGCTGTGCCGGGACGGCCTCTGGCAGAGACACAGCAGAAACGGGTGGCCGAAGGCCACCCGTATCGTAAGCTGAACCGGCTACGCCGCCATGTGGCGACGACCCGACAACCCGACCTCGAAACCGTACTGGCAACCGGCCGTACGGTGAGAAGCGGTGGCTTCTGCTTCTGAGGTTCCCGTCTCTTCACTTGCGTGCCTAAGCGTACCATGTTGCGCACAGCTTGTCAAGCGTATGCGATCGTTCCGCGCAGCATTCGCCCGCGGACAACCCCCATCGCCCCCGGGTTCACTGGCGGCCATGCGGGGCGGTTGCTGCGGCCAGTTCCGCCGCACCCGGCTCCCGGGCCGGAGCCGGACGGGCCCGGCCGTCCACGCCGAGCCGGCCCACCACGAAGGCGCCCCAGCGGAAGCGGTTGAGGGCGTAGGTGACCAGCCCTGCAGCCAGCGCGGCCGCCATCCAGAGGGCCAGGATGATGACCTCCCGAGGCAGGTAGAAGAAGGGGCGGGCCACCCGCAGGAAGAGCTCCAGGAAGAACCAGTGGAGCAGGTAGATGCCGTAGGAGGCGCGGTTCACATGGTTGAGCAGCGCCGGAACCCGCTGGAAGCGCCCCGTGATCCAGAAGCCGACCAGGATTACGGCCACGGCGTAGACGAAGATATCGAACCGCTGCGAGGTGAGGGGCAGGAAGCCGGTCTCGGTGAAGTAGACGGCCGTTGCGGCCGAGGCAAGCAGCAGCAGCACGGCGCCCGGCCAATACCGCCCGAGCCACGCCTGGAACGCATCCCGTTCACGGCCCGAGTAGTAGCCCAGCACGTAGTAGAACACCCAGGCCGGCAGCAGGTGGTACCAGTTGAAGCCCAGGTACGGCAGGCTCACCCAGCCCAGGTTCAGTGCGGCCAGGTAGAGGAAGTTCACCACACCCGCCGCGGTGAGCATCACCTTGGGCCCGAAGCGGTCCATCAGCGGCTTCATGAGGGGATGGACGAGGTAGAACTGCATCACCACGAGCACGAAGTAGCCGTGATACCCGCCCCGGATGTTGTAAGAGAGCCGCGGGAGGAAGGGAACGTGCCAGTTGTAGGCCTGCCAGGCGGCGTAGAAAGCGGCGAAGACGAGGTAAGGCGTGAGCAGGTACTTCACCCGCAGCCAGATGGTCTCGCCGTACGTCCGCTTCCGCTTGGAGTAGCCGATGAGAAACGCGGACATGAACGCAAACACGGGCGTGCTGAAGAGCACCAGGGTTCTAACGGCGGTCAACCCCGGTCCCGCCTCGGCCCCACCGAGGGTCAGCGTGATCGAGTGCATCAGGACCACAGTGAGGCAGGCGATCGCCCGGACGATGATCAGTTCCGGAACAATTTTCTTGCGTTCCACGCCAGGACCTCCCAGAGCACCGCTACTGACCACGGCCTGGCGCCGGAGCGCCGGCGGGCGCGGTCGATCCCGGTCGTGGGTTCCTGCGGCCGCCCGACGGGGCGAACCGCACCAGTCTGCCGTCAAGCATGACGAAAGATGGCCCTCCTTGTGTTCGGACTGCGTACCGTAAACACTTCGGGAGAAGGCCATCGCTTGCCTGCTGATTCCGCAAAAAAAGTCTGGCCGGCATGTTCCAACTTCGGCCAGCACAGGAGACCGGCAGTACGGCATCGGTTTGCGGCGGCGCGAAAACAGCCCGGGGGCTCCCCGGGCTGTCCGTTCCAGCAGCGCCCTTCCTGTCTTAGATGGCCAGCGTGCCGCTGGGCGTGATGATCATCTGCAGGATGCGCTCCTCCAGGCCGGTCTGGGCGTTCACGTAGACCAGGTACGTCTCCTCCCCCAGCTTGCCGCGGAACTCCCAGGCGAGCACCTCGCCGTCGCCCGCCTCGGTGGGGATCAGGGCGAGGCGGGCCTCCTCCACCGCCAGTTCGGGGTTGAGCACTGCCGCGGCCTGCTCCTGCGTCACCACCGGAGCGAGGCCGCCCCGCTCCCGGTGCGACATCACGTAGCCGTACGCATCCACCCCCACCACCTCGCCACGGTCGAGCGCCACCCGCACCTTCACCTGGTCGGGGTAGACCAGCACGCCGTTCGGAGCGGCCACGAACTGCACCGTGGCGAAACCGTCCACCACCTCGCCGTAGGTGGGCGCCATCGCCGGGTAGCCGTGCGCCGCCAGGTAGGCGAGGCCGATCTCCCGGGCCTGCTCCAGGGTGAACTGCGCCTCCCCGGCCGGCCGGGCGTTCACGTAGGAGACCAGGTGGCCGCCCTCGCGGGTCACGTCCACCGTGATGGCGGGCTGCCCCTGGCCGGGCGAGAGGCGCACGGCGTAGACCGGAGGGATGCCCTCCCGCTGGTCCACCTGCACCACCGTCGCCGAGACCCCCTCGGGCAGGTAGGTGAGCGCCAGCCGCTGCGCCTCCTCGGCGGTGATCGGC
The DNA here is from genome assembly GCF_040797425.1 of Symbiobacterium sp. Lineage (NCBI taxonomy): Bacteria > Bacillati > Bacillota > Clostridia > Eubacteriales > Symbiobacteriaceae > Symbiobacterium > Symbiobacterium sp. The sequence goes on from NZ_JBFNEH010000006.1 coordinate 19,221, forward strand.
GAGCCGCCCATGGCGGGGATGCGCTTCTCCAGGTGGTCGGAGAAGGGGCCGTCGTAGACCAGCACCGGCATCTGGTCCATCTGGGGCCCGATCTGGTCCAGCCCGCCGGGCAGCAGGCTCTTCTCCGACTGGTCCTGGGTGGCGTTTCGCCGCGCCAGGGTCAGCCGCTCCCGCCACCCGGAGAACAGGTCCGACAGCCCCGCGCTGGCCTGCGCAAAGCGGAAGCCGTCGCGGAGGGCCGCCTGGCCGCTCTGCCGCAGCTGCTCGGTGAGTTCGGTGGCCGCCTGGTACAGCCGGGCCAGTTCCTGCCGCTGCGCCTGTTCCATCGCCCGGCCGGCGGCCTCGCTGCGGACAATGCTGTAGGCGAAGTCGCCCACCTGGTTCAGGAACTTGCCCGTGGCGGCGCCCAGCTCCTCCGGCAGGGGCAGGGCCATGAAGTTCGCTGCGGCAAGGCTCGCCCGGCGGTAGACCTCGCCCATGTAGAGGGCGTTCTGCCGGGTGGAGCCGGCGGCCAGGCTCTTGCCCATCACGCCCCGCATGGCCTCCACGTGGCTGATCATCTCGGCGAAGTTGCGCTGCCGTTCGGCCTCGAGTTCATACGCCAGGGCCTGGGTCTGCCGGACCAGGTGGGCGGTCCAGGCGCCCCACACGCCCAGGGCGGTCGCCGCGATCACCCCGGCGGCGATGCCGCCCACAAGGCTGCGACGCACGGGCTACCCCTCCCTTCTCAGCGGGCGAAGACGTGGCTGCCGATCTGGGTGATGATCGGCCGGGACCAGACCCACTGGCTCACGGCCGTGGCCGGGTTCCAGAAGAAGACGGCGCCGTAGGTGGGATCCCAGCCGTTCACGGCGTCCCGGGCCGCCCGGAGGTCCTCGGCGGTGGGCGGGGTGCTGTAGATGCGCCCGTTGCTGACCGACTCGAAGGCGTAGGGCTCGTAGATCACCCCTTCCAGAGTCTTGGGGAAGCGGGGGTCGGCCACCCGGTTGAGCAGCACCGCGGCCACGGCCACCTTCCCCTCGTAGGGCTCCGCCTCGGCTTCCGCCCGCACCACCCGGGCCAGCAGGTCGATGTTGACCCCCGGGCGGGACGTGGCCGCCTGGGTCTGCCCTCCGTAGCCCAGGGCCTCCCACGTCTGCGAGCCGACCACGCCGTCCACGGTGAGGCCGTTGCGCTGCTGGAAGAGGCGCACGGCCCCGGCGGTCTGGCTGCCGAAGACGCCGTCCACCGCGCCGTTGTAGTAGCCCCACTCCTTCAGCTTGCGCTGCACGTCCCGCACGGCGTCCCCCGTGGCCCCCTGGCGCAGGGTAGGCCGGGCGGCCGCCTCCACCTCCCCGCGGCCGCCGGCGGGCCCGCGGGGTAGGAGGCCGCCGGGGCCGAGCACGAACGCCGCGCAGAGCACCAGCACCGCTGCGATCCCCTTGCGCACGTCTGCTCCCTCCGTTCAAACCGATCGTCTGCGCCCTAGTCTGTCACCGCGGTGCCCGTGCTATGTTGCGTGCAGCGCAGGACGACAGAAACTGGATGCGCGCCGGCCCCGGTCACGATCACGGAAGACAGAATCAGGATGCACGACGGCCACCGGAAGGGGACAGAATAACGCCAGCATGCCACTGCCAGGTGGCGCCCAACGACCGCTCAAGTGAGGGGATGCGCGTGCTCAAGCGGCGGACCCGTCTGTTCTTCTGCGCGCTGCTCAGCGCGGCGCTGCTCGGCGCCGCGGCGTACCCGCCCGCGCCCGCCCGTGCGGCCTCGCCCGGTGCCATCCTCCCGGTCCGAGACGGCAGCGGGACCGGCCACGCCGAAACCGACGGCGCCCTCCCGGCGGCCGCGCCGTCCGAGACCCGGCCGGCGCCGCCGGGAGGCGAGCAGGGCTCCCACACGGGGGAGGCGCCCGTGCCTGAGTCGCCGGCCGAACCGGAGAAGCCCGACTTTCCGGCGCTACTCAAGGAGATCTACCAGCGCAGGGCCCGGCGGTTCGTCGAGGGTCCGGCCGGGCCGCCGCTCCAGGACGACTTCCTGCTGGAGAAGAAGACCGCGCAGTGGGCCCTGGCGCACGAGGAGGCCAAGTACAAGTATGTAGAGACCTGGGCCCGGGAGCGGGGGGTCCGGTTCGTCGAGGCCAGGAGCGACATCTGGGCGAAGGAGCTCAAGGTGACGGAGGACCGGGCGCGGTTCTACGTGGCCCAGACCCTTCAGCTGGGCTACCAGTACCCCGGAGAGGAGGTCGTGAACCGGTTCGGCGTGGGCAGCCACCACATCATCGAGCTGCACCGCACGGCGGACGGCCGGTGGCTCATCGGCCTGGAGTGGTACTCCGACCCGCTGGGTGACGAAACCGAGACGCCCGCGGAGACGCCCAAGCGAAGGCCCGCAGCGGGCGGTCCGCGCCGGACGCTCGCCGGGGGGCCGGGGACGTTGGATGCGGCTGCCGCGGCCGCAGGGGCGGTCGGGACGTCCGCCGGGGCCGCCACGGAACTGGCGGCGCGCCGCTACAACCGGGAAGGGGCCGTGCAGTATGCCGACACCTATTGCGGCCTGGCGGCGGGCTGCGGCAACGGGAACAAGTACAACCCCAAGTTCCGGAACTACATGGGTGAGGGCGGCGACTGCGCCAACTTCGTCTCCCAGGCCCTGCGCCACGGCGGCAACCTGCCGGTGCCCTACTTCACCCGGGTGGACGGCCTCATCTCCCACCTGCGCTACGCCGGCCTCGGCGACCTGGTGGCCAGGGGCGACTTCGGCACCGTGTGGCAGATCGCCGCCGGCAAGCCGAGCGGCTTCCGGTCGTTCGTGAAGCCCGGCGACGTGCTGGCCTACCAGTACAAGGGGAAGATGGCCCACGTGGCCCTGATCACGGGCTTCGACAGCCGGGGCTACCCGGTGGGCAACTCGCACACCGTAGACCGCTACCATGTCCCGTTCGACCTGGGCTGGGACAAGTCGACGATCTACTGGTTCGTGCAGATGCGTGAATAGAAGCGGGCCGGGGGAAGCCCTCCGGCCCGCGACGCTTGTTCTGGCACCTCGCTCAATCCCCCACCTCGCTGGCGGGCACGGCCGGCGCCTGGCCGAGCTCCCGGGAGCGCTCGGTAGCCCGGGCGATGGCCCGCACTAGGGCCTGCGTGAAGCCCGCCTCCCGCAGGACCTGCAGCCCCGCCGCCGTTGTACCGCCGGGCGAGGTGACCTGCTCCCTGAGCTCCGCCGGGTCGGCGCCGGTGGCGGCCAGCGTCATGGCGGCGCCCTTCACGGTCTGCAGCGTGAGGGCCCTGGCCACCTCCGGGGAGAGGCCCACCGCCTCGCCGGCCTCGATCATCGCCTCGACGAGCAGGTAGATGTAGGCCGGCCCGCTGCCCGAGAGGCCCGTGACGGCGTCCATCTGCTCCTCGGGCACGGTGCAGACCTGGCCCACGCTGCCCAGGATGGCGGTCACCAAGTCCATCGCCTCGGGGGTCGCAAAGCGGCCGCCGCAGATGGCCGTGGCCGACTCCCCGACCTGGCACGACGTGTTGGGCATCGCCCGGATCACGACGACGCCGGGCGTCACCCGCTCCTCGATGTACCGGGTGGTGATGCCCGCGGCCAGCGAGAGCAGGATCTGCCCCTGCCGGAAGCGCCCGCCCACCTCGGCCAGCAGCCCGCCCACATCCTTCGGCTTGCAGGCCACCACCAGCACCTGGCAGACGTCGACCACGGACCCCTTGCTGCCGGCGGTGCGCAAGCCGTAGCGCCGGGCCAGGTAAGCCAGCCGCTCCCGATCGGAGCGGTTGCTGACCAGCACCTGCTCGGGCCGGACGATACCGGCGTTCAACATGCCCCGGATCAGCGCCTCTGCGATGGCGCCAGCCCCCAGGAAGCCCACGTTTCCCGTCAACATCCGCTCCACCTCCGTAAGCGTTCGCCCGGCCGGCCTCAAACCAAAAGCCCTTCGCCCTCCTCATGGAAGGGCGAAGGGCTTGCTGCCTCCGCGGTACCACCTTCATTGGCCGCCTCTGCGGCCCACTCGCACAGGTCTGACAACCCGTGGCCACGGTTAACGGCTGGCCAGACCGGGGCGGCTCGTCGCCGCCGGCTCCGGGGCGGGTTCGAGCGGCTCGTGCCGACCCGGGCTCTCAGCACCGCCTGGGTGGCGGGCCCGGGCTCTCTGCCGGCGGAGGGTACGCTCTACTGTTCCCCATCCTCGCCTTTCGGTATTGACTGCATCTTACCAGTGAAACGTCGCCCCGTCAAGTCCTTTTTTGCTTTAAAGCGCGCAAGGTCCTGCTCAGCCGGATGAACTCCTCCTGCAAGGCCTCGGCCTCCCCCTCCTGCGGGGCGGCCAGGGCGGCGCTGAGCTGGGCCAGGCGGGTCTCCAGCAGCAGAATCTCCTCCGCGGCGGAGCGCGCAGTCTCGGTCCAGCTCCCGACCCGCCGGGTAAACTCGGCGTAGTTTCCCCGGAAGAACTCGAGCCGTCCGTCCGCGACGTGCAGGATGCAGTCGGCCAGTCGCTGTACCAGGTAGCGGTCGTGGGAGACGAGAATCAGGGTGCCCGGGTAGTCGGCCAGCGCCTCCTCCACCCGCTCCCGGGAGGCGAGGTCCAGGCCGTTGGTGGGCTCGTCCAGCACCAGCAGGTCGGGATCGGCCAGGAGGAGCTTCGCGACCGCCAGCCGCACCCTCTCGCCGCCGGAGAGCACCTCCACCGGCTTATACACTTCATCGCGCCGGAAGAGAAGACAGGCCAGCAGGGTGCGGATGTGCGGCTGATCGGCGGCGGGGTTGCCACCGCTGGCCTCCTCCAGCACCGTATTGCGCGGGTCCAGGGTCTCCAGCTCCTGCGCCAGGTAGCCGACCCTCACCGGCGCCACGTACAGGCGCCCCTCCGCGGGCTTCAGCTCCCCGGTGAGCAGGCGGACCAGCGTGGTCTTGCCGCTGCCGTTGGGGCCCAGCACCGCCACCCGGTCTCCCCGCTGCACATAAAAGGAAGCGTTGCGGAACAGCCAGCGCCGGCCGTCGTAGGTAAACCCCAGGCCCTCGGCCAGCACCAGGTTGCGGGCCACGTCGGTGCCGCCCCGCAGGGAGAGGTGGACGCGCTCCTGCTCCCGGGGCTTCTCCACCTTGATCCGCTCCAGCCGCTTCTCCCGCGCCTTGGCCACCCGCATGTGATCGCGGGCACTGTTGCGATCAAACCCCTTCTGGAACGGGCTGGCGGTGGGGTCGGGGCGGGCGTTGTGGGCCCGGTTCGCCCATTCCCGCTCCCGGCGGATCGCGGCTTCCAGCTGCCGCTTCTTCCGCAGGTACTCCCGGTACTCGGCGTCGGCCCGCTCCCGCTCAGCCTGCTTCTGCCGGGCGTAGGCGGTGTAGTTGCCCGCGTACTCCCGGATGCGGCCGTTCTCCAGTTCGAGGATGCGGGTGACCACCTGGTCCAGGAAGTACCGGTCGTGGCTCACCAGCAGCACGGTGCCCCGGTAGCGGCAGAGGACGTCCTGCAGCCAGTCCAGTCCCTCGGTGTCGAGATGGTTGGTGGGCTCGTCCAGCAGGAGGAGCTCCGGGGTCCCGGCGAGCACCTGCGCCAGCGCCGCCCGGGTCTTCTGCCCGCCCGAGAGGGCGCCGGCCGGGCGGCGGAGCAGGGCCCGGTCGATGCCGCAGCGGCCCAGCAGGACGGGATCCACCGGGCCCAGCAGCTCGCCCAGCGGCCGGTCCGGGTCCCACCGGTCCTCCTGGCTGAGGTAGCCCCGGCTGATGTCCGGGTGGATCCAGTGGAGCGTGCCCCCGTCGGGCGCCAGCTCGCCGGCGAGGATGCGTAGCAGGGTGGACTTGCCGCAGCCGTTCAGCCCTACCAGCCCGACCCGCTCCCCCTGCGCCAGGTCGAAGCTGACGCCGTCCAGCACCGTCCGGTCAGCGAATTCTTTCCGCAGGTTGCGGACTTGCAGTATCATCATCGGGAACCGCCTCCTCCGTGATGGTCGGGGCGGCCCCGTGCACGGGCCTGACAAAACAGGACCACGGTTCCTCCCGTGGTCCTGATCTCCGCAGTAGAATACGAAGTGTGCGACATGCGCAGACAGGCGCCACCGTGACGGGACCGCTTCAAGCCGCGCCCGGTCCGCCGGCCATCCAGCCGGTGGTGCGAGCGCCGTGTTCAGCTTAGAAAGCGGTCGTCCGCTTCACGGTCGTGTACCTCCGCCTGTGGCAACAGATTTCGTAACCAGTGTAGGGGTTGGCGAAGTGAAAGTCAAGGGAGCTGGGGGGCCATGAGCGCTGAGCGACGAGCGGTGCGCGAATAAGTTCTTCCTTGGCGGGCACAAGATGAGGAATGGGCACTCCGATCAGGAGTGCCCCGGAGCCCGCATGTTGCCGCCTCATCATTCGAGACGGCGGTCGAGGACTCTGTATGAGGGTTCGACCGCTACCGGGTAGCGGGAGAGATGCCCTGGTAAGGGTCAGCATGAACGCGATGAGCTTCGAAGAGCTCAGTTTCGAAGGTAAAGGTCACGCTGATCTTCACCACGTGGCATCCTCCTTTCGGAGGCGGGCCTGCGATTGCTCCCATACGCACAGTAGCACAGAACACACCGCACGGTCTGTCGAAGGCTGTCGGTGTGTTCGCTCTTTCGTTCGCCACTGTTCAGCAAGAAGCAACCGTCCCCCGCAACCAGAAAATGCCCCCCGGTACTGTGCAGTCAGAACCGTCGGTCGCGGATTAGGAAACAGCCCGCTGCCGGATCTCCCGGAGGATCGAGACCAGCCGATCCACCTGTTCCAGCGAGAACAGCCCCTCCGGCCCCGTAGGGCTGAGGTCGGTAAAGGGCGACTCGTACAGCCGCCCGGGGTCCATGACCCCGTGGTCAGTCAGGTGATCGATGATCAGGTTGACAAACTCAATCTGATTCGCCGTGGCGGTCGAGTCCTTGAGGAAGTCTGCGAAGGCCCGCTTCGCGGCCTCCCGGTCCAGCCCGACCAGCGACCGGATGAAGAGCCCGAGGCCGTCCGATGCGGCCTTCGCGGCCTCCAGCTCCTCCGGTGAGCCCACTCCGGCTTCCATCATCATGCGCTCCAGCTCCGTCAGATCGGTAGCGGTGAGCGGCCGGTTGGTACGGAGCTTCCGAATGGTTACGTGATCCGCAACATCCAGCAGGAACTGGCGGGCCTTGGCCCGGAAGCGCTCCAGATCAGGTCCGCCGCCCAGGTCGGTCAGCACCACCTCGACCCCCGTACCGATCTCGTCCTCGAAGTCGGTGTAGATCGGCTTGCGCCTCTGCCTGTCGATGAAGGGGATGAGGCCGCGCAGGCGTCGCCGGGCGATCTCCAACATGTCCACCGTGACACCTTGCCACCAGGCGTCCGTCTGCATGTCAAGGATCAGCTCCATCTCCGCCGCAACCAGGGGTATGGCCGCTTTCTCCTCCAGCAGCCCCACAAGGTCCCGTACCTTGCTCTGAAGTCGCTTGAAGCGGGGGCTGCCGCGGAGCAGGTCCAGCTGGAGGCCCAGCATCAGCAGGTCGAAGCGCTTGCTCTCCTCCGGCTCGGGCTCCAGCCCGCTGGGCAGGCCGGCAACCTCGCTGAGATCCAGATAGTCGGACGGGCTCAGAGACTCCCAGGCCTCCGCATCCGCGTACCGCTCCACAAGGCGACGCTTGGGACGGACGACGAAGTTGTCGACGTTCATGGACGCGATCTCCGTGCGCAGCAACTCGGCGTTGGCCTGACGCACCGCAGCCAGCGTGGACGTTCCGCCATAGGGCGCATCGCCTTCCCCGACCTGGCCGCCGCCCTGCAGCCGCCGGTCCAGCTCCTTAATGAGCTCCAGGCGGGTGGTGAACAGCCGCTTGCTGAGCGATTCGCCGATCGCCCCCTCTGTCGTCTCGGCGTTCTGGCTGAAGAACTCCAGGTTCTGGCAGAAGTCGAAGATGTAGAAGTACTCCTTGTCCCGGCCGGGGCCGAACAGGTCGGGGCATAGGCGGGTCCCGCGGCCGATCATCTGCCAGAATTTGGTCTTCGACCGGACGATCTTGAAGAAGACCAGATTCACAACCTCGGGCACGTCGATGCCGGTGTCCAGCATGTCCACCGAAATGGCGATGTGCGGCGGCTTGTTCGGGTTGGAAAAGTCGTCGATCAGGCTCTGCGCGTACTCGGTCTGGAAGTCGATCACCCGCGCAAACTCGCCCTTGAGGTGCGGGTAGTTGGCGTTGAAGCGTTCCTCGATGAACTTGGCATGGTCGTGGTTCTTGGCAAAGATGATCGTCTTGCCCAGGCGGTCGCCTCCGGCCACTTTGATGCCGCGGGTCATCAGGTACTCCAAGACCTTGTCGACGGTATCCGCGTTGAAGAACCACTTGTTGACCGCCTGTGCCGAGACGCTCTCAGGGGGCTCCTCCCCCTCACCCCAATCGATGAGGTCCCACTGCTCCTTCTCTTCGGGGGACAGATCGTCGTACTTGATCCCTTCGCGCTGGAACTTCAGGGGCACGGAGACCGCCTTGAACGGGACCAAAAACTTGTCCTTGACCGCGTCCTCGTAGGTGTACGCGTCGGTCGGAACGCCCTCCTCCAGGTCGAACAGGCGATATGTATTCCGATCAACCTCCTCCTTGGGCGTGGCCGTGAGCCCCAGGAGCAGAGCGTCAAAGTACTCGAAGATCGCCCGATACTTGTGAAAGACAGAACGGTGCGCCTCATCGATGACGACAAGGTCGAAATAGCCCACACCGAAGCGGCGCTGCCCGTCCTTCTTCTCGTTGATCAAGTTCATCATGGTCGGGTAGGTGCAGACGTAAACCCGACCTTCGGTGGTCTTGTCCGTTACGAGGTTGACCGGTGCGGAATCGGGCAGGTATTTCTTGAACGCGCCGACGGCCTGGTTGACCAGCGCCAGCCGGTCAGCCAGGAAAAGCACGCGCTTCACCCAGTTGCAGCGCATGAGTAGGTCTACCAACGCGATGGCAGTACGGGTCTTGCCGGAGCCCGTGGCCATGACGAGCAAGGCCTTGCGCCGCTTGTCGCTCTCAAAGGCCTCGCCCACCCGACGGACGGCGCGGATCTGATAGTAGCGGTTGACAATGTCGGTGTTGATCGGCGCCTCACGCAGCGACTTGCGGCTGGTCCGGCGCTGGATGAGGAGTTCCAACTCGTCCCGTGTGTAAAACCCCTGCACGCGCCGGGGCGGGTACATGGTATCGTCCCAGAGCCAGTGCTCGTACCCGTTGGTGTAGAAGATCACCGGACGGCGGCCAAACTGCCGCTCCAGACAGTCGGCATAGAGCTTGGCTTTCTGTTGGCCAACTCGCGGGTCTTTGCGAGTGCTCTTGGCCTCGACCACAGCAAGCGGCAAGCCATCGGCCCCCCAAAGGACATAGTCCACATAACCCTCTTCACTCTCGTTTGGCATACCCTCCACAGGGAACTCCCGGTCGCGGGGCTGATCGAGCGCCCAGCCGGCCTCCCTGAGCAGCAGATCGATGAAGGCGTCGCGGGTCTCCTCCTCGGAGTAGTCGTGTAGATCGGGCTGCGCCTCATTGGCCCGCTTCGCGGCCGCGATCTCCGCCCGCAGCCGCTCCAACTCCGCGTTCAGGGCATCCCTGTCCGCCTGCAGCTGGGCCAGCTGCTCGTCCCGCTCACGCAGCTCGGCCTCCAACCGCTCGAGGGCCTCCCGGGACTGCGGGGAAACAGCCTGAGCGGGCGGCAGCAGACTGGGGTCGAAGGAGAGCGACGGATCGGGCCTGGCGCCCCGGGCGTAGGTGCGGGCAAGCCAGTAGGTCACGTGGAACAGCTCACGCACTGCCAGCAGGGCGTCCCGCTTGTCCACGGGGCCCGGTTCGTGCACGGCCTCGTTGCCCAGGCGCATGATGAGCTGAGCCTTGTAGAAGATCTTGTTGCCGACGGTCTCCCTGAAGGTGGGCTCATGGATCAGCGCGCTCAGGTTGCTCTGATACGGCCGGCGCAGAGAAGAGTCATACCGGTAGAGCCAGTGGACGAGCCGCTCCAGCGTGTACCGCGCGTAGAAGCACGCGGCCCGAGGGTCGCTGTTGACGAGGGACTCCGCCCGCTGAGCGTTTTCGAAGAGGTCGGGCCACTCTTCGGCCAGGAAGGCGAAGTTGCTCATGTTACAACTCCCCTTTGAAGGCACGGTGCTGCAGGGAGGCGTACAGGGCTTCGAACTGGACCAACGACGTGCGGTACTTCGACTTCAACTGTTGAATGGTTGAAACTTGCTCCCCAAATTTGCGCTGTCGCTCGATGGGGGGAACAACCAAAGTAATATCTGCTAACATGGTTTGATTGATCTTGTATGTGCCGTTGGTAGTTCTCGCTAGCAGTTCGATCTGGTGTCGAACCAACGGCGAGTTCCACATCTGCTCAAAAAACACCTTGTCTACCAGGTCAGCAGAAAGCCTAATAGCAATCATGGTGTCCGGGAAAATTACGCCAGGCATGGAATAAGGCGGAAAGTGCCCTCTGCCTACCAAGTCCAGGTTTCCGTTTCCCCGGCAGATCAGGAAATCATTTTCATCAACCATGTATTGTGGTCCTGGAATCGATACGAAGCTACCGTTTTTGACGGCAGTGACGTCAAATTCACTGCCCGTAATCGCACTGAGGGTTAAGACGTTGTAGTTGGCCGTACCGCCCTTAGCCGGTGATACCCCGTTCCGCGGCGGCGCAGTTAACAGTTCCTGGAGACGTATCGTCGGCCATCGCCTGGTATTGATGGCGATGTCCCCAAACGAGTCCACAAATAGAGTTCTAATGAGTCCATCAAGTGTTGTGAGACTTTTCCTCCGACTGTTGATGAGGGCCTCGGCCCGGTCGAGCACCTCCGCGATCCGCCTTTGCTGATCTAACGGTGGCAGGTAAATCTCGACCGCAGCCATTACCTCCTTCGAGATCTCCTTGAAAGTTGCACCTCTTCCCAGACTCTCTAGGTACAGTCGGTTCCTCCGCAACCAGTGATACAGAAACTTCGAGTCTACCTGTTTCGGATCCGGGACTAGGCTCTTAAACCCTTGGTTAGTGGCCATAGGCACCGTGTTAATTGCTACGTAGCCAATCGGAGCGCGCGAACTAAAGAGAACCGATCCCGGTGGGAGTATTTCTGCGGCGCAACTGTCCAGCCCAGCACGTGTAATCTTGCGTTGAGTGTCGGTGATATAAGGACCCGATAGCTCACTGAGATCTTTGGGCGTTGCCCACGGAATATCTCCGTCCCAGTAATCGGGACAGTTTGTGCGAGGAGTACCACCGGACACGATCTGGCAACAATCCCCCAACCGGGTCCGTCTCCATCCCCTCATCCCAGCATCCTCCTCAACTCTGTCAGCCCCTGCTGAATCTCCTCCTCCAGCCGGGCGAGGTCGGAGAAGATCTCCTGCGGCGAGCGGTGCTCCACCTCTTCGTGCTCCAGTTCCTTGTACCGGTTTAGGCTGAGATCGTACCCCTGCTCCGCGATTTCATCCTTCGGCACACAGAAGCTCTGGGCCGTGCGCGGGCGCTTCCGCTCAGCCCCCTTCCGTTCCTTCCAGCGCCGGAGCACATCGGGCAGGTTGTTCTTTTCGTGCTCCTCGGGCGTCAGCGGGCTTTCGGGCACCGGCCCCAGCTTCTCCAACGGCAGCAGCGGCTGCCGCTTGTCGTCGAGGCTCCAGCCGTCGGCCTGCACGTCGTAGAACCACACGTAGTCCGTGCCGCCCGAGTTCGTTTTGGTGAACACCAAGATAGCTGTGGATACGCCCGAGTACGGCTTGAAGGTGCCGCTGGGCAGCTTGATCACCGCCTCCAGCTTGTGCCCCTCTACCAACTCCTTGCGGATCGTCCTGTGCGCCTTGGACGAGCCAAACAGCACGCCCTCGGGGACGATTACCGCAGCCCGGCCACCGGGCTTCAGAAGCCGCAGGAAGAGCGCCAGGAAGAGCAACTCGGTCTTCTTGGTCTTGACCACCTGCAGCAGTTCTTTGGCGCAGTTCTCGTAGTCCAGCGATCCGGCGAAGGGCGGATTGGCGAGGATGAGGGTGTAGCGTTCCGCTTCGCCGGCGTTGTCGCTGCTCAGCGAATCGCGGTACTCGACCCGGGCGTTCTCCACTCCATGCAACAGCATGTTCATGTTGCCAATGCGCAGCATGGTCTGGTCGAAATCGAAACCGTGGAACATGGAGTTATGGAAATGCTGCCGCTTGGCATCATCCCGCAGCATCTCGGGATAATGCTTCCGCAGATACTCCCCCGCAGCCACCAGGAAGCCGCAGGTGCCGCTGGCCGGGTCGCAGATCACGTCGTCGGGCGTGGGGGCGGCGATCTCCACCATCAACTGGATGATGTGCCGCGGCGTGCGGAACTGGCCGTTCTGCCCCGCAGTGGCGATCTTCGAGAGCATGTACTCGTAGAGGTCACCGCTGGTGTCCCGATCGCCCAGCGGCACCTGATCCACCATGTCGACCACCCGGGCGAGAAGGGCCGGGGTCGGGATGGTAAAGCGCGCGTCCTTCATGTGCCGCGCGTAGGTGGAGCCCTCGCTGCCCAGGGCACGCAGGAAGGGGAAGACGTGCTCCGACATCACCTCATACATCTCAGCAGGCGCGAAATGCTTGAGGCGGGACCAGCGCATGTCGTCGTACGGGCGGCCCTTGGCGTCGGTCCCCTCCGGGAAGATTCGCCGCTCCATGGGCCGCTTGAGCCGCCGGGCCTTGTTCTCCTCAAGGATCTGCAGGTCATCAAGCCGGCGCAGGAAAAGCAGGTAGGTGATCTGTTCGATCACCTCCAGGGGGTTCGAGATGCCGCCCGACCAGAAGGCGTCCCAAATGCGGTCAATCTGATTGCGCAGTTCGCCAGTCAGCATGCGTGAGCAGACTCCCCACAAGTGTAGTAGTTCCAGTGCGTATCACTAAGATGGATGCTCCAACACCCTCCATATGTTCTCGATTTCTGCCCTGCTCCCCTCCCCTGGTGCGGCAGACCCCCGTTGTCGCCGCGTCAACCCCTACAAGATGACCCCGGCGGACCGCCGGGGTCATCTCATGCGCAGGCTGAGCAGGTTCAAGCTCAGTTGCTCGTCAGTCCCTTGCAAGCCGGGCTCAGAGCCATCGAAACGGCGGTTCTGTCGATGGGCCGCAAGCAGGGGAAGTGAGCGGCTGGCGATCGGTAAGCACATGCCCACTCACCGCTCACCACCCACTTCCCCTCCCACCGCCCACGACCCACAGCCCACTGCTAGAACGGATACTCCCGCTCCTTCAGCTGCACCGAAATCCACTTCAGCGTCGTGAATTCGTGCAGCGCCCACTCGCCGCCGTAGCGGCCGATGCCCGAGGCCTTCTCGCCGCCGAAGGCGATGAGCGGCTCGTCGTTCACGCTCTGGTCGTTTACGTGCACCATGCCCGAATGGATCTGCATCGCCACCTCGACGCCGTGCTCCAGGCTGCCGGCATGGACGGCGCCGCTCAGGCCGTACTCCGTGTCGTTGGCCACCCGGATGGCCTCCTCCTCGCTCTCCACCGGGATGATCGCCGCCACCGGGCCGAAGATCTCCTCCCGGGCGATGGGCATGTCGTTCCGGACGTCGGCCAGGATGTAGGGGCTCATCAGGTTCCCCTCTACCTTGCCCTCCAGCACAACCCGGGCGCCCTGCTCCACGCTGCGGTGGATCAGGTCGAGGATCCGGTCCACCTGCTTCCGGTTGATCAGCGGGCCGACGACGGTATCCTTCTCCCGCGGGTCGCCCACCTTCAGGCGGCTGGCGGCGTTCCGGAACTTCTCAATGAACGGCTCGTAGACCTTCCGGTGCACGATGATGCGGTTCAGCGCCATGCAGATCTGGCCCTGGTGCAGGAACTTGCCGAAGGTGGCAGACCGGACGGCCTTGTCCACGTCCGCGTCCTCCAACACGATGAGGACGTTGTTGCCGCCCAGCTCCAGGGCCACCCGCTTCAGCATGCGGCCGCTGATCTCGGCGACCCGACGGCCGACCTCGGTGGAGCCGGTGAAGGCGATCACGCCCGGAATCGGGTGCTCCACGAACGCATCGCCGATCTCAGACCCGGTGCCTACCACCACGTTGAGCAGCCCGGGCGGGAAGCCTGCCTCCTCGAAGAGCTTGCCGATCAGGAGGCCGCCGGCAACCAGGGTGTCGCTGGCCGGCTTCACCACCACCCCGTTGCCGCAGGCCAGGGCCGGGGCCACCGCCCGCATGGCCAGGAACATGGGGAAGTTGAAGGGGCCGATGACGCCCACGACCCCCACCGGCACGCGGAAGATGCGATTCTCCTTCCCCGGGATGATGGAAGGCACAATCTGACCCTGCATCCGGAGGGGATAGGTGGCGGCCTCCCGCATCATGCCGATGATGGAGTCGAACTCGATGCAGGCCTTCACGTAGGTGCTCCCGGTCTCCACCTGGAGGGTTTCGATGATGTCGTCGCGGTGGCGGGCGAAGACCTCCGCCGCCCGGTTCATCATGGCCGACCGCTCAAAGGGACTCACGCGTTGCCACTCCCGCTGCGCCGCCTGCGCCGCGCGATAGGCCTCGTCCAGGTCTGCGCGCGTCGCCATGCGAATCGTCAGGAGCGGTTCGTCGGTATACGGGTTCCGATCGGTGTACACGTGCTCGCTGCTGCCTTCACGCCACTTGCCGCCGATCAGCTGCTTGGTCCACTGGCTGAAATCCATCTGCCATCCCTCCATCGCATGCTAGGCCATACCTGCGCCAATGGTGTTGCAACGGGCGGGCTGTCATTCCCGCCCTCGACCAGTGATTCAGGGCCCCGTCCATGCGGCGAGGTCGAAAGCGCTGGCCGCGCGCCTACGGGTTCTTCGGCGCGGCGAACCGGGCCAAAATGATCGCCAGTTCGTAGAGTCCGTACAGCGGCACAAGGAAGATCAGCATCGAGATCACGTCCGGCGGCGAGAGCACGGCCGCCAGGATCATGATCGCCAGGAAGGCGTACTTGCGCACCCGGGCCAGGAACTGGGCAGTCACCAGCCCCAGCCGGGCGAGGATGAGCACCACCAGGGGCAGCTCGAAGGCGATCCCCAGCGGGTTGCAGATGCCCAGGACGAACGAGAGGTAGGCGCTGGGCGTAATCATCTGCGCGACGTAGGCGGTCGCGGCCATCGACATGAAGAACTGCTTGGTGATGGGCACCACCACGAACCAGCCAAACGCCCAGCCCAGAAGGAAAAGCCCCGTGGCAAACGGCAGGCCGATGTAGAGCACCCGCTTCTCGTTGGGCCTCAGGGCGGGCAGGATGAAGGCGACCGCCTGGTAGACCACCACCGGAAAGGCGAGCACGATTCCCAGCAAGATCGCCAGCTTGAACTGGGTAAGAAACGTATCCGCGAAGGTATACTGGACCAGCTGCACGCCGTCGGCCCGGGCCATGTCCATGATGGCCTTGAAGATGGGCTGCGAGACGAACAGCGCGATCACGACCCCCACGGCCACCGCGAGCAGCGACTTGATGATGCGCTCCCGCAGCTCCGCCAGGTGTTCGACCAAGGGTTGCTCCTTGTCTTCCATGTAGCCTGACTCCCCACTCTCCCCGGCGGTCCACGCGGTCGCGCGTCCGCCTACATCTGAAGTGTAGCCCGCCCGTGCACCAAGCGTCAACCATCGCGGGATGCCCCTGCCACCCGCCGGCCGGCGCCACGCAGCGTCACTCCACCCAGGAGCAGCGGTCCCAGTCCGGCCCGCTGCGCCGCGAGGCCACCACCGCTACCCTCCCGGAGACACCGAGGGGCCGCCCCCCCACAGGGAGCGGCCCTTCGGGCTCAATCGGCCGGCCGAGCGGTTCTGCGCCGCGGGCCGTCGCCAGGTTACAGATGGAACCGCCTGACCCGCTCCTGCAGTTGGGCGGCGATGTCCGAAAGGCCCTTGGCCGACGTCGCCGTCTGCTCCGCGGCGGCCGTCAGTTCCTCCACCGACGCCGACACCTCCTCCGCGGCCGCCGCGTTCTCCTCCGCCAGCCGCGCGATGCGGTCCACCGCGTCCGTCACCTCCACCACGCTGGCCGCCATCTCCTCGCTCGCCGCCGTGTTCTCTTCCGTCATCGCCGCCACCGCACCAAACGTCTGCACCGCCTGGGCAGAGCTCTCCTTCACCTGCTCTGCCGTGTGCGCAATCCGCTCCACCTCGGCCACCGACTGCTGCACCACCCGCAGGATCTCCTGCAGTGCCTCGCCCGCCTGCGCCGCCAGCTCGTTGCCCGCCGCCACGCGCTCGGTGCCCAGGGCCATCGCCTTCACCGCCTCGGCGGTACCCGTCTGAATGTCCCGGATCAGCGCCGCAATCTGCCCCGCCGATGCCGCCGACTGCTCCGCCAGCTTGCGCACCTCTTCCGCCACCACGGCGAAGCCACGCCCGTGCTGCCCCGCCCGTGCTGCCTCGATGGCCGCATTCAGCGCCAGCAGGTTGGTCTGGTCCGCAATCCCCCGAGATCGCGTCCGTGATGGAGCCGATCTGCCCTGACAGCCGCTCCAGTTCCTTAATCCGCTCGGCCGCCTGGCTCACCGCGTCTCCCACCTGCCTCAGCGCCTGCAGGGTGCGCTCCACCACATCGGCGCCCGAACGGGCCCGCTCCGCAGCCTGCGCCGCCTCTTCGGCGGTGGACACCGCTGCCCGGGTCATCTCATCCAGCGCACCGGCCATCTCCTTCTGCCGCACCGCGGCCGCCTGCTCCGCCGCAGACGACAGTTCCTGCGATGCCGTGAACAGCGATTCGGAGGTCTGGTGGATCCCCTGCACCACGTCCCGCAGGCTGGCCAGCATCTTGTTGAACGCCCGTGTCGTCTGGCCCACCTCGTCCTCCGACGTCACCTGCAGTTCGCTGATCCCCAGGTTCCCGGCGGCCATCTGGCCGGCGGCCTCTGCCAGCTTCTGCACCGGCTTCACGATGGCCCGCGCCACGGCGACGGCCAGGACGACGCCCCCCACCAGGGCCAGCCCCACCGTCACCAGGATGGTGATCCGCATCCGCTGTGCATCTGCGAGCATCGTGGCGCGCTCCTCTGTATCCAGCCGCGTCTGGCGTTCCACGACCAGTTCTCACTCTTCGAGGATCGACTCCATCAGAGGGACTCCCTGGGACTGCAGGATGGCGGTGGCGGACTGCGTGTCCTTGCTGCGCACCTGCGCCGCGACCGAGTCGAGTACGGCGTCATATTGCTCCTGCAACGATCTGAGCTTCTGAATTCGCCCGAACGTCTCCTGGGACTGGGCGTGTGCGTACATGTCGTCGAGCGTCGCATATACCCTGGTCTGGGCGTCTTCAATCTTATCCAGAGACGTACTGTCACCAAAAAGGATGTAATTTCGGATGTAAGCAAGCTGCTGCAGGAAGTCCGCCTTCACGTGCAGACTGCCCTGGAGCAGCACGGAGCGTCGGCCCAGGTCGTTCACGGATGTCACCACATCGCCCAGGGAGCTGATGGTGAACGTACCGACGGCTCCGAGCATCACGATCACGAGCAGGGGCGCCGCGAGAACCTTGGTAAAGATGGTCAGCCGCTTCAGCAAGCGCATACCTGTACCTCCTGCAGATGTTGGTGTGACGCATCGACAGTAGAAGAGAACCGGGAATGGCCTGGTGAAGATGCTTCGTCCGTGCGCCGCCGGCGCTTGGCAGGTGCAGTCCCTCTCCGACCACGCTAGTCCATGGCGTGCGACCTCCCTTACTTAGTCCATAATCTGTTATGTAGTTAATATGTACATTTATGGTGAAGTGATCTTTATCGTAGACGGCCAGGAAGAACTTGGTCAAGGATGATGACGGAGGAAAAGTCATACCTAATTGTGACCATCGGGCCTAACAGTCCCTACCACACGCCGGACATAGTGCGAATGGACAGGTGCAGTCACACGCTCTCCGCCGCCGGCGGCCGCAGACTCCCTCCCCGCTGCTGCCCGCCACAGGAAAACCGTGGCCCGATGCGTACCGGACCACGGTTTTCGCTCTTGAGCCCGCGGCAACCTTACGGCCGTGTGCCTGTCCGCAGCGCCCGGATGCGCCGATGAAATGCAGAAATGCGCGCACCCGGCCTGTTCAGGCCCTGCCAGAACACAAGACGAACGGAGACGGCGGACCTGGCCACGCGGGCCCAGGCCAGTCGCATAACAGCGGGCACCCGGCGGCAAGACCGCCGGGTGCCCGGTGCTGTTCCCTCTTGATCCGACCGCTAACCCAGTTCCAACGGACGGGCCAGCAGCTTGAGGAGCAGGTCGGCCGCGCCATGTGCATCGCGGAGGCTGGCCATCTCCGCCCCCGTGCCCTGGTAGCGGACCGGGATGTCGACCACCGCCGTGGGCACGCCCGCGCCGGCAGAGGCCACGACGCGCCCCTCGCTGTCGGTGGGGCTCACCGCGCGCTGCAGCGGGATCAACTCGGCTGCAGCCACCGCTGCGATCTCCTCCGCCAGGCCGTGGTGCGCCACGTACACCGAGTCCTTCAGCCGCAGGGACGGACCGCCGCCCAGGCGGGTGGTCAGCTGCCGGACGCCAGGCTGGTCGCCGCTCAGTGCCGAGTCCACGACCACGGCCACGTCGGGCTCGGCACCGAAGGCCGCCACCGCGGCCCCGCGCGGCGCCACCTCGCCCTGCGACGTGAAGGCGAAGATCACCGTGTGGGCGGTCTCCTTCAGGTGCGCCGCCACCTCCAGCAGGACCGCGCAGCCGAGGCGGTTGTCCAGGTTGGGGCCGACGAGCAGGTCGTCCCACGCCTCGACGGGCCCAGCCAGGGTGCACATGTCGCCGAGAGGAACCCGCTCCAGGGCCTCCTCCCTGGACGTCGCACCGATGTCGCAGAAGAGTTTCTTGAACGTGAGGTCCTTCGGCTCCTCGCCGTGCTCGGCCTGCAGCACGCCCACCGCGCCGCTGCCCCACACGACCCGCTTCCCCACCAGGTGATGCGGCTTCAGCCCGCCCACGGGGGCGAGGTATATGAGCCCCTTGTCGCTCACGTTGAGGGCGATGGCTCCAGGGGTATCCATGTGGGCGGAGATCAGCACCCGGCGGCCGCCCGGTGCGCCGTTGCGCACGGCCAGCAGGTTGCCGAACCGGTCGGCGCGCACCTCATCCACGTACGGTGCAATCTGGGCGCGCAGGGCGTCAGCCACCCGCTGCTCCCGGGCCGAAGGGCCCCAGATTGACGCCAGCTGCTGCACGCGCTCAAGCAGTTTCTCGCTCATGGGCGGAAGTCCCCTTTCTCGACGCTCTCCAGGAATCGCCGGACCAGCTGCACCGCGCCGTCCACGTCGTCCAGGTGGCAGAGGGCAGCGTTGGTATGGATGTAGCGGCAGGGCACCGAGATCGTGCAGGCCGGCACGCCCTCCCGCGCGAGGGCGATCGTACCGGCGTCGGTGCCGCCGGAGGTGAGGCGCCGGAACTGGTGCCGGATGCCATGCGCGCGGGCCAGGCGGACCAGCTCTTCCCACACCCGCTTGTGCGGAATGCCGGCGGCGTCCATGAGGGAGATCACCGGCCCCTCCCCCATGTTGGTGATGGTATCAAACGGGTCAACCCCGGCCACGTTGGCGGAACCCGTGCCCTCCAGGGCCAGGGCCACGTCCGGCTTCAGGTGGAAGGCCGCCGCCTTCGCCCCCCGCAGCCCCACTTCTTCCTGGACGGTGAAGGCCCCCAGCAGCGTGATGCCGGGGAAGTCGTACTCCAGGAGCACCCGGGCCAGCACCGTGCAGCCCACCCGGTCGTCCATGGCCTTGCCCTTGGCCACCCGGTCGCCCAACAGTTCGAACTGGGTGGCGAAGTAGACCGGCTCGCCGGGCTCGATGCCCAGGGCTTCCACCTCCGCCCGGGAGCGGCAGCCCAGGTCGACGTACATCTCGTCGAAGGGAATGACCTTCCGGCGCTCCTCGTCGCTGCAGAGGTGCCAGGCCTTGGCGCCGATCACGCCGGGGATGCGCCGGTGGGTGAGCCACACCTGCCGGCCGGGGAGCACCCGGTCGTCCAGGCCGCCCACCTTCTTCAGCGACACGTACCCGTCATCGGTGATCGAACCCACCAGGAAGCCCACCTCGTCCATGTGGGCGTCCAGCATCACCCGCACGGGCCCCGATCCCTTGCGGACGATCAGGTTGCCCATGGGGTCGGACCACATCTCGTCAACCCGCGGCGCCAGGACCTCCTTCAGGAGGGCGCGCACCTCGCCCTCGTCGCCGGAGACGCCGCAGGCGTTGGACAGGCGTTCTAGTAGCATCGCAACTCCTCCACGAAGGCCTGATCGATCCGGGCCACCACCCGGGCCAGGAGCCGGCCGGCCTGCCGGATGTCGGCCAGGTCCACCAGCTCCACCGGCGTGTGCATGTACCGGAGGGGGATCGAGAGGATGCCGGTGGCCACGCCGCCCCGCACCACCTGCATGCCCCAGGCGTCGGTGCCGGACGGGCCGGACATCACCTCCAGCTGATAGTCGATCCCCACCTCTTCGGCCACCTGCCGCATGAGCTTCACCAGTCTGGGCGTGCAGTTGGGCCCCACCCCGATGGTGGGCCCCCCGCCCAGCGGGAAGGCGTCCTTCTCGCTGCCGGGGTGGCGGGCGAAGGTAACGTCCACGGCGATGGCGATGTCGGGTTGCAGGGCGTACGTGGCCGCCACCGCCCCGGGATAGCCGCCGAACTCCTCGCCCACCGAGCCGACGGCGTAGAAGTCGGCGCGGTGGCGCAGCGTCTTCAGCTCCTCCAGGGCCACGGCCAGGGCGGCCTGGCTCGCCCGGTTGTCGAGGTAGCGGCTGGAGATGCGCCCGTTCTGGAGCACCCGGAACTGGTAGCGGAAGAGCACCGGGTCGCCCACCTGAACGAGCGCCCGCACCTCTTCCTCCGGCAGGCCGGTGTCGATGTAGAGCTCCTCCACCGGCACCAGGCGCCTGCGCTCCTCGGGGCTGGTCACATGCGGCGGCTTGGAACCCACCACGCCGGGAATGATCCGACGGCCGTGAACCTCCATCTCCTGGGCCATCAGGAGCCGGCGGTCCACGCCGCCCACGGGGCTGAAGCGGAGGAAGCCGCCCGGTTCGATCTCCGTCACCACGCCGCCGATGGAGTCCATGTGGGCAACCGCCGCCACGCGCGGCCGGGGCTCGGGTCCCTCGCCCCGCTTCAGGCCGATGTAGCTGCCCAGCCGGTCCAGCCGGGCCTCATCCACCAGCGGGGCCCAGGCTGTGAGCAGGTACTCGGCCACCGCCCGCTCCCGCCCGGTGATGCTGCTCAGGCGGGTCAGTTCGGCCAGATGTTGGGTGAGATCCAACGCGGTATCGTCCCTTCTTTCCAAGGTAATGCCATTGGATTCGCCATCAGGTGTGCGCATTTCCTGTGCCCCCGTCCCAGGTTTCTTCGGAGTAGACCCGCACGCCGTGCCGCCGCAGCAGG
Source organism: Symbiobacterium sp. (assembly GCF_040797425.1). Classification (NCBI taxonomy): domain Bacteria; kingdom Bacillati; phylum Bacillota; class Clostridia; order Eubacteriales; family Symbiobacteriaceae; genus Symbiobacterium; species Symbiobacterium sp. The sequence goes on from NZ_JBFNEH010000006.1 coordinate 40,557, forward strand.
GCCGCGGTCACCCCGGCGCCGGGCACGGTCGCCCCGCTGAAGGTGCCGTCGTAGATGGCTGCGCTGCCGCAGGACGGGCTGCGCTCCTTCAGGATCGCCACGCTCGCCCCCGCGGCCTCGGCCATGCGCAGGGCCTCCCGGGCCCCGGCCAGGAACTGGGCCGTCACGTCGTCGCCGGCCGAGTTGACCACCCGGGCCCGGCCGTCCAGCACCGCCTCCCCGTCGCCGCCGACGATCTCCGCCGGCACCCGGGGCGTAGGCAGGCCGCCCATCTGCTCGGGGCAGACGGGCACCGCCCGGCCCTGCCGGATCAGCTTCACGAGGTCGGGCCGCTCCTTGGTGCCTCCGTCGTACCGGCAGTGGCAGCCGACCAGGCAGGCGCTGACCAGGATCATGGGGTTCATCTCCTCCCGCCCTAGTCTCCCGCACCGATTTCGAAGCGAGTCGGCCAATCTCCTACCTGTGCCTCCGTGCGCCCCCCGGTCTCCCTACAACGTCAAGATCTGGTTCCACAACCAGTCTCGCCGTCACCGGCGAACCGGACGGGATGGCCCATGCGTGGTCCCGTGGGAGACGGAAAGGGCCTGCGGGGCACCCGGGTATGGACAACCGTCTGGATGGATGCCGTCACCCTGGTACGGCGAGTCGGCGAATCGCATGCAAACTGCCCCGCCGCGAGGGCGGGGCAGTGGGTGAGCCACGGTGGCGCTTCCTGCACCGTCCCGGTTTCTGGGGCTCCGTCCTACAGATTACTTCGTAATGCTCGCGTTACGCAGGTTGAGCGGCGAGGTGGCCGGCATCGACCAGCCCTGAACGTTCTTGGAGACCAAGACGATCCGGGTGTAGTGGTAGATCGGGATAATCGGCATCTCGTCCATGAGCAGCGCCTCGGCCTCGTGCATGGCCTTCATGCGCTCGTTCTGATCTGCGCTCTTCCTGGCGAACTCGACCAGCGAGTCGTACTGGGCGTTGCCCCAGTTGGTATCGTTGTTGCCGCCGCCGGTGACCCACATGTCGAGGAAGGTCATCGGGTCGAGGTAGTCGCCCATCCAGCCGGCCCGGGCGATGTCAAAGTCGCCGGTGTTGCGGCTGTCGAGGTAGACGGCCCACTCCTGGTTCGTCAACTCGACGTCGATGTTCAGGTTCTTCTTCCACATCTCCTGGATGGCCTCGGCGATCTTCTGGTGAGCCTCAGACTTGTTATACAGAATGGTCAGCTTCGGGAAGCCCTCGCCGTTGGGATAGCCGGCCTCCGCCAGGAGCTGCTGCGCCTTCTGCACGTCCTCGGTGAAGAGGTCGCCGGCGTTCTTGCGGAAATCGTTCGCCGAGCCGGTTGGATCCGGAATGCCTTCGGGCACCAGCGAGCGGGCCGGGGGCTCGCCGCCCTTCGTGATCTCCTCAACAATAGCCTCGCGGTCGATGGCGTAGGCCAGCGCCTGACGGACCCGCTTGTCGTTCAGCGGCTCCTTCTCCACGTTGCAGATGTAGTAGTAGAAGGCCATGTCAGGCAGGATCTTCAGCTCGCCGGTCCCGTTCTCGCCGTACTGTTCCTTCAGGCGGTCGAGCTCCGCCGTGTTCACGCCGGCCTGCACGATGTCCAGTTCGCCGTTCTCCCACATCGTAGTGGCGGTGGACTCTTCCTCGATCAGGTAGAACTCGATCCGGTCGAGCTTGATGTTGTCAGCATCCCAGTAGTTCGGGTTCTTCTCGACGACGACCTTGTCCTTGTCGGTCCAACTGACCATCTTGAACGGTCCGTTCCCGACCGTGGTCTCGGGATCGCGGAACCACCCGTCCGGGTTGGCCTCGACGCTGGCCTTGTGGACCGGGTAGTAGGTGTGATGCGCCGTCAGGGAGAGGAAGTACGGGGTCGGGGCCACGAGCGTGACCTGCAGGGTCTTGTCATCGAGGGCCACGGCACCGAAGTTCGCGGCCAGCTTCTCGAACTCAGCCTTGATCTCCTCGTCGGAGGCGTTCGCCCACTTCGGGTCGCTGGTGAAGGTGTTCATCTCCTCGGCGCCCTTGATGTAGTACAACTGGTAGGCGTACTCGGAGGCGAGCAGCGGGTCGAGGGTGGACTTCCAGGACCAGACGAAATCCTCGGCGGTCAGCGGGTCGCCATTGGACCACTTCAGGCCGTCACGGAGGTGGAAGGTGAAGACGGTGTTGTCCTCGTTGACGTCGACCTTCTCCGCAGCGGCGGGAACGGCATTCCCCTGGTCATTCAGCCGCATGAGGCCCTCGAACAGAGCGAGCTCTACATGGGACTCAGGAAAGCCGGTGCTGACCCGCGGGTCTATCGTCTGCGGATTGGTGCCAATGTTCATGCGAATAACCTGCTCATCCGCCGACGAGCCCGATTGTGCGGACCCGCCACCGGAACAACCGACCGCCAGCAGCATCACGACAGCTAGCATCCCTGCGACGAAACGACGCATTGTGTGTAACCTCCCTCAGCGCATTTCTCTCTGTGTCTGGTTTGCGAATGGTTCCAGGGTCACGGACGCTTTCGAAGCCGCTGTCTCTGGTTCACCTCCTCGTTCTGACGCCGACACGGTCAAAGACCCTTAATTATATATAGAGACGTTCCACCAGTTCAGCAGCAGGGCCATTCTTTTGCCCCCTAATGCTTTGCCTGGTGAAACAACGGGAACAGTTCGGTCCGATTCTACCAATCTCCTCCGTGCGGAATAATGTTGCACAAGAGGATTTATTCTCACCCCGCCCCCGCGGTGAGTCAGCAAACAAGGAAGGCGGAGGTCAACCTTCGTTGACTCTCCGCTCTCTGCGTCGGGTCGCGAGCCGCTCGGTCAGCCAGGCCGCCGGGGCGACAGTTGTCCCTGTAGTACGCGTCGTGGGGCAACAGCGACACGTCATCCGGGAACGCGGCCGAAATGCGCCTGGCAGTGGACGTCTTGCCGGAACCGGCGCCCCCGGCGATCGCGATCGCCGCCCTCGGCACTGACACAGCACAGCCCGCCTTCAGACATGAGCAGAAGCCGGAACCCCGTGCGATTCTCCCCCAGGGTGTAGTGCAGACGCAAGAATGAGTTGGGAGGGTTTCACACACGGTTTTCCAGCTTCCGGCGCTTCCCTGTCCGACGAACGCCCCGGGGCCGTACATCGACACCCAGACGGTGAGATCCACCATGGCAGGCATCGTGCGACCTGCGTCACCAACCTGACTGCCCCGCCGGGAGGGCGGGGCAGTCGCGCGTCCAGATTTACAGCTTCGCCTTGTTCCCCTCCCAGTACTTGAGAAGCAGGTAGGAGTTCATCGGCTTCCAGTCGGAGTCATAGATGCCGAAGTGCAGGTGGTCCACGAACTTGCCGGACGTGCCCTCGGGCCCTTCACCCGTACTGCCCACGTAGCCCAGCAACTGCCCGGTCTTCACATGCGCTCCCAGGTAGAGGCCCGGGGCATAGCCGCTCAGGTGGGCGTAGTAGAAGTAGTAGCCAGGGTGATCGTCCAGTTCGACGGTGACGCGGTAGCCGCCCAGGGTGTTCCAGCCATAGCGGACGACCTTGCCGGAGGCCACGGCCACGATGGGCGTGCCCTTCGGGGAGACGATGTCGGTGCCCTCGTGGCCGAAGGTCTCGCCGTTCCACCAGCGGGAGTCGCCCATGGTGTCGGTGTAGCCGGAGTAAGTCGCCCCCTGGGGAAACGGGAAGACGTAGGTGGGGTCGGCGAAGAGCGAGTCCGGCCGGGGGTTGCGGTTGGTGGCACCCGCCTGGCCGGCGCCGGTGCTGGCCGTGCTGCCGGTGTTCGCCCCGCTGCTGCCGGAGCTGGCGCTGCCGCCGTTCGCACCGGCGGTGTTGGAGGTGGCGCTCCCCGTGCTCGTCACCGGAAGCTTGTACCCGTTCGAAACGGTAAGGGTGGAGCCCGAGAAGGAGACGTCGGCGCCAAGGCGCACCGCCAGCCACCAGGCCGGCACCATCGTCTGGCCGTTCTTCAGGTAGGGCGCCACCGGCGCCCAGACGGCCTTGTCGTTCTGGAAGGAGAGGCTGTTGCCCAGCCACAGGGTGAGCCAGTATCCGGTCTTATATACGGTGATCATCTTGCTCTTGTCGTCGTAACTGACCTTGTAACCCAGGCTTTCGGCGTAGGGCCGCACGGCCACCATCAACTGTCCGTTGACCATCTCCGGCTGGGTGTTGGTGAGCGTGACGCCGTTGGAGATCACCGAGTAGGTGGCTGCGGAGGCCGGTGCGGGCAAGAGTCCGAGACAGGCGGAAAGGGCAAGGGCCGCTGCGATCTGCCGTGAACGGTGCATCGTCCAATCTGCCTCCATCTCGCTGCAGGGTGGGGGCTTGGCGCCACTCTGGCATCCTCGCCCTGGTTCTCCTGCTTTTGTCATGTCCAACAGATCATGTATTCCATTGTTCACCGAGCGGCAGGGGAAATCCTTCACCAGCCAACAATTACCAAACACGAAACACCGGCCGCCGCGCGAGGCGGGGCCGGTGATGCCGTTGGGAACGGTCTCAGCGGTTCTGCTTCAGGAACTCCTCGTAGGTAAGGCCCGACTCGTACACCTTCCGGGCGAGTTCCTTGCCCAGGTAGCGCACGTGCCAGGGCTCGTACATGTAGCCGGTGATATCCTCCTTGCCCTCCGGGTACCGCACGATGAAGCCGTGCTCGTGCGCGTGGGCTGCCAGCCACTCGGCCTCCGGGGTACCGGCGAAGCAGGCGTCGGCAGCGCACTCGCCCGTGCTGCCCGAGACGTCCATCGCCAGGCCGGTCTGGTGTTCGCTGTGGCCGGGCCGTGCGCTGTAGCGCTCCGCCTCCTCCAGGCCGTCGGCGCTGACGTAGGCCGTAAACAGCGCCTCCTGGTACTCGTAGGAACGGTAGCCGGAGACGCCGGCCAGGTAGATGCCGTCCTCCTCGGCCGCAGCGAACATCTCCTCCAGTGCGGCCGCGGCCTCGGCGCGCATCAGGCGCCGCTCATGCCACTCGGAGAAGATGAAGCGCACGTTGGGCTCCACCAGGTCGGATGGCACATAGTCCGGCGGCAGCGCGTACTCCTTGTTCACCAGCACGTCGATGGCATCGGGGTTAGCCACCAGCTTGACCTCACGTCCCTCCCCGGGTTTCGGCGAGTCCTCTGCCGGTTCGGTTCCGGGCTCCGGGTCGGTGGTGGTTGGCTGCTGGGGCTCGACCGCATCGGCCGGCTCCTGCTCCGCCGGCTCCGGGTCCCCGGCGGCCGCACCGTTGTCGGTGGGCAGCGCCGTGGGCCCTGCACCGGACGTGCAGGCGGCGGCCAGGGCGGCCAACACCAGCGTCAGCACCAGGGCAAGGCGCTTCAGGCGGAAACATGTCGCGGAAGAAGACATCTGTTCACCTTCCTGCACTCACTGGTTCAGCGCTTGCTGATTCCACAGGGTTAGACGGACCGTCCCGGTGGCCCGGTTCCGCGGTATGGGGGCGGCGGTGCCGCCCCCTTCATACCATCTGCAAGGCCGCCCCGGCCCGTTCCCGGGCCAGGTGGAGAAGCACGTTGGCGTCGGCCGCCTCGGTGGGGTAGACGGCGATGCCGGCGGTGACCGTGCCCGGCAGGGGCACCTGCAGCCGCCGCACCACGGCCTGGGCCGCCCTGGCGTCGGCGTCCGGCAGCACCAGTGCGATCTCCCGCGGGGCGATGCGGACCACCAGGTCCGACTGCCGCAGGTTCCGCATCAGGCTCCGGATCAACTCCGGCATCTCCTCCTCCTCGATGTCGGGCGGCAGGCGGAGCACCGTGAGGCTCAGGTGCGACCGAGAGCGGTCGGCCCGCTTGAGTTCCCGACTCACGTACTCCGTCAGGGTCCACGACACCCGCTGGTCCCCGACGGGCGCCGCGCAGTCCTCCATGCAGTCGCGGAGCCGCCGCAGCAGTACCACCGCGCTGAAGGGCTTGGAAAGGATGGTGGTCACCCCGGCGCGAGCCAGTTCGACGACCCGGGCCAGGGGCGGCTGCGGCGTCAGGACGATAATCGGAATGTGCACCCACGCCGGGTTCGTGCGCAGGGCGTGGATCAGGTCGTTCACGTCGCCTGTGGGGAAGTTCAGTTCCGTGATGACCGCGCAGATGCTGCCCGGTTCTGCGCCGACCACCTGTTCGATGGCGTCAGACGGGCTGTCGGAGAGGATCACCTCGTAACCCACGGCTTCGAGGATGCCGGCGATCCGCTGACGCTCCAGGAGCGACGGGTCCACCACCAGCAAGCGTCCGACTGTCCGCACGGCGAGCACCTCCGCAGTCGCCCGTTTCACTGCCCCTCCCCCTTCTGTGTGGCGGTTTCGACAGTATTAGACACAATTCCTGCAAATTCCGTGCCGTTTGGGTACATTTGGGCAAGAAACTGACGAAACGTGCGCGCGTGCTACGCATTCGGACCGGGCAGTCGCTCGTCGCCGGCGCGGCGGGTGATTCGCTGCTCGTCCAGCCACTCCAGCAGGGGCAGGGCGTACTTGCGGGAGGTGCCCAGGAGGTCGCGCAACTCGGCTACCGTAATCCGGCCGTGCTGCCGCAGGTGCTCCCGGGTGCGCTGCGCCGCCTCCTCCAGGACCGCAGCCTGGATAATCAGGTCATCGCCCACCCGCACGGCCTCGCCCTGGTCGATGAGGTACAGGATCACCTCTTCCGTATCCCGGTCTGGCACCAGTTGCTTCAGTTCGGCCACCGACGGTGGGCTGAAGCCGGCGGCGGCGATGGCCGCCCGCAGGCGCTCGGCCACCCGGGACTGGCTCGCCGTCAGTGCGGGATTGCGGCCCGGCAGGGCCACCCGGTCGCGCACGAGCGCCAGCTCCCCGGCCGCCTCGGCGGCGCCCAGCAGTGCGGCAAACTCCTTGCCGCCCAGGCCGAGCTTGCGGCGGACCTCCTCCTTGCCCAGGCCCCAGCGCAGCGGGTGCTGCCGGTAGTAGGCCTCCAGTTCGCCGCGTACGGCGGCGCAGAACTGGCCGAAGCCCCGGCGGTGAATCCAGAGCCCCCCGTCCAGCTCCCGCAGGTCGGCGGCGAGGCCCGGCAGTTCCGCCTGGATCGCCTCGGCCGGCACGCCGGTCCGCCGGGCGAGTTCCGCCAAGCTCAGCGGCACCATGCCGGAGCGGAGCAACGTCTCCGCAATCACGCCGCCGGTGCCGCCCGACTCCTTCGCCTCCAGCTCGGCGATGGCCGCGGCGGCCTGCGACCGCCGGTAGCGGGCGTGCGGCTCGATCACCTGGCCGCCGCCCATGGTGTGTACGGGCGAGTAGCTGCGGATGATGTAACGGTCGCCCCGGCCGACCACCACCGGCTCCTCCAGCTTCACCTGCACGAAAGCCGAGTCGCCGGGCTTCAGGGTGTCGCCCGTGAGCAGGAGCACCCGACCCAACACCTCGCTGGTGCCCGTGTGCAGGTGCACCCGCTCGCCGTGCTTCAGCTCCCGGGGCCACGACTCCAGCAGGTGGAGCCGTCCGGCGAAACAGAGGGTAGGCCGCAGCATCCCGGGCGCACAGAGCACGTGCCCGCGCCGCACCTGCGACCGCTCCACGCCGGAGAGATTCACGGCCACCCGCTGGCCGGCCTCGGCGCGCTCCACCTTCTCGCCGTGGACCTGCAAGCCCCGCACCCGCACCTCGAGGCCGTCGGGAAGCAGCTCCAGCCGGTCGCCCTCGCGAATGACGCCGCCCACCAGCGTGCCGGTGACCACGGTGCCGAACCCGGGGCGCACGAAGGACCGGTCGATGGGGAGCCGCGCGAAGGCCGTGACATCCTTGGGCTCGGTCTCCTCCAGCAGCGCGTCCACCGCCCGCATCAGGGCATCGAGCCCTTCCCCGGTAACAGCCGAGACGGGGCAGAACGGGGCGCCCTCCAGGAAGGTGCCGGCCACGGCATCGCGCACGTCGGCCTCCACCAGCTCCAGCATCTCCCGGTCCACCAGATCGATCTTGGTGATGGCCACGAGCCCCTTCTTCACCTCCAGGAGCCGGAGGATGTCCAGGTGCTCGCGGGTCTGGGGCATCACCCCTTCGTCCGCCGCCACCACGAGGATGACGGCGTCGATGCCGGTGATGCCCGCCAGCATGTTCTTGATGAACTTCTCGTGCCCGGGCACGTCGATCACGGCGGCGCGCCGGCCGCTGGGCAGCTCGAAACGGGCGAACCCGATGTCGATCGAGATGCCCCTCTCCTGCTCCTCGGGCAGGCGGTCGGTCTCCACGCCGGTCAGCGCCCGGATCAGGGCGGTCTTACCGTGATCCACGTGTCCGGCTGTTCCGATGATGTAGTGCTTCATGGCGCCCTCCTTCCGGCCGACCGGGCGCGCCGCGCCGGGCGACGACCTCTCCCGCTGCCCGCCCGGCCGTGCCGGGTCGAGGGCCTGCCGGGACGCTCATCGCCTCTGCCGGCCCCACCGCGCCGCGACCTGCGCTACGCCGGGGACTGGGACCGCTCCCGCGCGCCGGCCTCTTCCAGGAACCGCTCGCAGTCCAGTGCGGCCATGCAGCCCGACCCGGCGGCGGTGATGGCCTGGCGGTACCGGGAATCCTGCACATCGCCGCAGGCGAAAACGCCCGGGACGCTGGTATGCGCGGTGCCGGGGACGGTCTTGATGTAACCGAGCTCGTCCATCTCGAGCTGGCCCCGGAGGAAATCCGTGTTGGGCTTGTGGCCGATGGCCACGAACATGCCGTCGGCCTCGAGCAGCCGCTCCTCGCCGGTCTCCCTGTCGCGAACCTTGAGCGCCTTGAACCCCTTCTCGTCTGCGACGACCGCGACGGGAACGGCGTTGAGCACCCAACTGATCTTGGGGTTCTGGCGGGCGCGGTCCTGCATGATCTTGGACGCCCTGAGCTCGCCCCGCCGGTGCACCACGGTGACGTCGGCAAACCGGGTGAGGAAGTTGGCCTCCTCCATGGCCGAGTCGCCACCGCCGACCACCAGCACCTTCTTGCCGCGGTAGAAGAAGCCGTCGCAGGTGGCGCAGTAGGAAACACCCCGGCCGATGTTCTCGTCCTCGCCCGGGATGCCCAGGTGCTTGGCCGAAGCCCCGGTGGCGATGATCACCGCCTCGGCCTCGATCACGTCGGTCTCATCCACGGTGATCCTGAAGGGCCGCTGCGACAGGTCCACGGCGGTGACATAGCCCCTGCGGAACTCCGCACCGAACCGCTCCGCCTGGCGGCGCATGTTGTCCATCAGTTCCGGGCCCATCACGCCCTCGGGGAAGCCGGGGAAGTTCTCGACCTCGGTGGTGGTGGTGAGCTGGCCGCCGGGCTCGTTGCCCTCGATGACCAGGGGCTGCAGGTTGGCCCGGGCGGTGTAGATGGCCGCGGTCAGGCCGGCAGGTCCGGTGCCGAGAATCACGACTTTGCGCACGACTGCATCCTCCCACTGGGAACAGATTTGGACGAGATCGCCGGTCCCCGCTCCCGTCCATTCTATCAGTTAAGACGTCACACGGGTAGCGCGGAGATATGCCCCGGGGGGTATCTCCGCCGGTGGGTTGAGGGGGTATGAAGGCGTTCGACGCGATAGGGGGAAAAATGGAACGGTATTTTCGGTGAGATAGAGGGAATTCCTGCCCCCTATCGGTCGTGGCGAGGGGGTAGACCAAGGGGAAGAGGGGCTCAAAGGGCCTCGGACGGGTCCGTCAGGAGGTGAAAACCGAGAATTCATACTCCCGGGGGGTATGGTCGCCCGGAGATATGGGGCAGATTTTCCCCATAATCCTGCAAAAATAGGCGCCCGATTTTCCCTCTATTTCCCGCCCGGTGGTGCGGCCGCTGCACCCCCGCAGAACGCCCGCTGGGTCGTGTCGGGCCCGCTCGACCGTCGTGAGCTCGCCGCAGCACACCCGCCGCCTGCGAATCGCTCCTGCCGAGCGGCCACCGCACTCCCGCAGAACGCCCGCTGGGTCGTGTTGGCCCGCTCGATCGTCGTGAGCCCGCCGCAGCACACCCGCCGACCGCGAGTCGCTGCTGCTGAACGGCCACCGCACTCCCGCAGAACGCCAGTTGGGTCGTGTTGGCCCGCTCGGCCGTCGTGAGCCCGCCGCAGCAGACCCGCCGACCGCCAGTCGCTCCAGGTCTTTGGCGGGTGGCCAGCGGAAGGCCAGGCCACACGGGAAACGGTGCGGGCCCTGGTACCGGCCCCACCGCGCGCCGAAGGCGCGGACCCGTGGTCCACGCCTTCGGCTATGCATCCTGGAGAACCAGCTCCAGGCGTCGGTACCCGCACGGACGTACCGGGCGCCCGGCCGTCCGAACGGCGTTGGCGGAGCGCCGCCGGAACCCCTCACGGCCCGATAGGGCGAATCCGCCGCCTTGCGGGGAGGCCGGCCCCACTCGCGTTGGTCGGGCAGCGAGCCTCGCTGATAGCTTTCCCGCGCCCTCCCGCCGTTATGCACGTTGCGTCCGGTTTGGGACAACTTCGCCCCGGCCAGGTGCTATGCCGCTACTGGTCTGATAATATTCATGATGAACAACAAACCTGAGCACGAAGGAGCAACGATAGAGTAACGATGGCAGCACGAGCACGACTGGGCGTCTGGTGGCGCATGCTCCGCCCGTTCACGCTGGTGGCGAGCATCACCCCGGTGATCGGAGGCACGGCGCTGGCGTACGCGGACGGGCACTTTCACGTGGGCCGCTTCCTCGCGTTCCTCCTGGCCGCGATCCTCATTCAGTCTGCCACCAATATGTTCAACGAGTATTTCGATTACGTGCGTGGGCTGGATACCCGCGAGCATGTGGGTATTGCCGGCACGATCGTGCGCGACGGCGTCTCGCCCCGCCTGGTGATCAGCCTGGCCTGGGCCTTTTTCGCCACAGCGATCGCTCTCGGGCTCTACATCTCGGCCACCAGTTCGTGGTGGGTGTTCGGCGCGGGCCTGCTTTGCCTCGGGATCGCCTTCGTCTACTCGGGCGGGCCGCGTCCCCTCTCCTCCACCCCCTTCGGGGAGCTGGCCGCCGGCTTCACCATGGGCCCGGTGATGATGATGCTGGTCTACTACACCCAGGCGCTGACGGTGACGGCCCCGGCCATCTTGGCGTCTGTCCCCATCGGTCTCTTGATCGGTGCGATCCTGCTGGCCAACAACATTCGTGACGTCGAGGCCGATCGAGCCGGCGGGCGCCGCACCCTGCCCATCGTGCTGGGCAGGGACCGGGCCGTCGGCGTGCTGGCTGGCAGCTTCGCCCTGGCCTACATCATCACGCTGGCGCTGGTGGCCACCCGGCACCTCACACCGTGGGCCCTGCTGGTCCTGCTCTCGCTGCCCGCCGCCTGGCGGCCGGTGCGGCTCTTCCGCCAGGAACGCGAGCCGGTGCGGCTCCACCCGGCGGTGAAGGGCGTCGCACAACTGCTGGCCCGGTTCGGCGTGCTGCTGGTGCTGGGGCTGTTGCTCTCGGTGTGGGTATCGCGGTAGGCTGGCGCCACACGGGGCGTCGGAAAGCCCTGCCGCCAGACGTAACGGTAACGATTTGAGCCACGCCCTCCATACGACGTGGCTCATTTCGTTACCCTTCGTGGTTCAACCATATCGGCGGCGAGCTACATGGCCAGCGCTCCCCCCGGGGGGAACGCTCCCGCGCCCCTGCGGCGCTACCCTCCGCCCTCGGCGTCGCCCGACCCGGCGTCCGGCTCCACCCAGGTGACCGACCGCACGACCGCCTCGAAGATCGGGCGGTACTTGTCGAAGGTCGGCGCCAGCGCCGTGCCGTGGATCACGTACGCGATACCCTCCCGCACCAACACGGTACGGTAGACCCGGGCCTCACCCTTCGGGGCGGTGAAGCGGTCCACCATCCAGCGGCCGGGGACGCCGCTGACAACGATGTCACCGCTCTCCAGCGTCTCGGTGTCGGGATACCGGTTGCGGACCTCCGCCTCCATCGCCTCGACGTAGACATCCAGGGTCGGATCGGGAAAGTGGTCGTCGGCGGTGACCACCACGTTCTCCAGGAAGATGTCGTCCTCCCCGACCTGGGGGCTGACCATCACCACCACTGCGTCTTCCGTCTCGTAGGCCGCCCAGTCGCCGGGGATCCCCACCGAGAGTCCGGTCTCGGGATCGACGTAGGTCAGGGCAAGCAGGGAACTCCCCACGTCATCCTCGTCCTCGCCTTCCGCCGGTTCAGACCCGCCCCCGACGGCCGGGGTGGGCGCGTCGGACACATGCTCGGGCCCGGCGTTCTCAACCGCAGGGGTGCGGGCCCGGGGCCCATCGCAGCCTGCTGCCAGCAGCACCAGAGTTGTCAGCAGGAGTGCGAGGAGACTGGATCGCAGGCGCATGGGAACCCTCCCTTTCGTGATGCGAAACGCTCATACTCGTGTTCGCCCCCGTGCGGTGCCTCTCCTGCCCGCACTTGCAGGACTGCGGATCCCGCAAGCCAACCTGCCACCTCTCTCCCCGCTCTCCCACCTGCACCTGTGGAACCACGGCTCCCCAGGGCACCCTGCCACCTCACCCCCCACTTCCCGCCTGCACCGGGGGGACGACGGCTCCCCTGCCACCTCTTCCCCGCTCCCCACCTGCACCCGGGGACCACCCGGCGCCGACCTGCCGCTTCTCCCCCGCCCCCCGCCTGCACGGGGGGTGCAACGCTCCCCGCGCCGGCGTGCAGCCGCTCCCGTGCTCGCCGGCCAGCCGGCCTCAACGGCACCGCCACCACCGGGAAGGCCCCGCGTCACCATGACACCCGAAATAGTGCTTGCTCGAACAAGCACACGCTTTTTCCCGAGAGAGTCTTGATTATTCAGACAAGCCTCTGCCACACTAGCCGTACAGCCCACCGCGGGCTGAATCCGAATCGGTAGGGGAGGGTTCGCAATGCGTGCGCGGCGATGGGTAAGCCTGGCAGTGCTCGTGCTGTTCCTGTTCGGCGTGGTGGGGGCCGGACTGGCAGCACCGGAGGAGTTCCCGCGGGGGAACCGGCTGGACGGGCCCCTGGGACAGGCCTTCCAGAAGGCGGCCGACAAGTACGGCGTGCCGGTGGAACTCCTGGTCGCCCTGGCCTATGCGGAGACCCGGCTGGATGACCACGACGGCGTGCCCAGCGTGGCCGGCGGCTACGGCATGATGCACCTGGTCTCCAACCCGGAGGTGCAGATGCTGGAAGAGGCGGCCGCCCTGACGGGACTCGATCCCGAGAAGCTGAAGGTGGACACCGAGGCCAACATCATGGGCGGCGCCGCCCTGCTGGCCCACTACGCCCAGCAGGGGACGGTCTCGGTGAAGGGCACGGGCGACTGGTTCGAGGCGGTGGCCCGCTACAGCCGGCTGGAAGGTGCGGCGGCCCGTGAGTACGCCCTGCAGGTGTACGACTTCCTGAACCAGGGCATCGACGCCGTGGTCGACGGCGAGGAGATCCGCATCGAGCCGCAGGCCGTGAAGCCCAACGAAGGCGAGTACGCCGGCATGGTCAGGGCCCAGTCGCAGGACTACGGGCCCGCCGCCTGGGTGCCGGCCCACTCGTCCAACTACACGGCCGCCAACCGGCCCAGCAGCCACTCCATCCGCTACATCATCATCCACGTGACCCAGGGCTCCTACGCCGGGACCATCAGCTGGTTCCAGAACCCCAGCTCCAACGTGAGCGCCCACTACGTCATCCGCTCCAGCGACGGGGCGATCACGCAGATGGTACGGGAGAAGGACATCGCCTGGCACGCCGGTAACTGGACCTATAACACGCAGTCCATCGGCATCGAGCACGAGGGCTGGGTGTCGAACTGCACCTGGTTCACCGACGCCATGTACCGCTCCAGCGCGGCGCTCACCCGCAACATCGCCCTCAAGTACGGCATCCCCATGAACCGGAATTACATCATCGGCCACAACGAGGTGCCGGGCGCGACGCACACCGACCCGGGCAGCTGCTGGGACTGGAACTACTACATGAGCCTGGTCACGCAGGGCTCGGGAGGCTCGTGGTCTGCCATCGTGGACAACACCACCAGCGGCCGCTTCCGGGCCTCCAGCAGCTGGGGCACCTCCTCCTGGTCCAGCCAGCGTTACGGCAGCGACTACCGCTTCGCCGAGCCGGCCTCGGTGAGCGACGCCGCCTACTACAAGTTCAACATCCCATCCACGGGCTACTACGACATCTACATGTGGTACCCGGCCAACAGCGGCTACAACGACAAGACTCCGGTAGTGATCTGGCAGGCCAACAGCAACAACACCGGCACTACCCCCGTGACCGTCCACGTGAACCAGCGGCAGAACGGCGGCAAGTGGGTCCACCTGGGCACGTTCCGGCTCCTGGCCGGCGATCGGGAGGTCATCGCGGTGAGCCGCTGGACCAGCGGCACCGGCTACGTGATCGCCGACGCGTTCCGGGTCGTCAGGCGGTAACGCACAGGGGGCTGCCCCGGGCACATCCTGCCCGGGACAGCCCCCGCTGCTTTTATCTGGCCAGCAATAGCACGATAACGCTGCTGCACAGGTTCATGGCGATGTGGGCAGCGATGCTGGCCCCGGTGCCCCAGCGCCACCGCACCAGGCACAGCGTCAGGGCGACGACCAGCAGGGTGGTGAGCCGCCCGAGGGAGGCGTCGACCAGCACGTGCTTGAAGGCGAAGAGGAGGGCGGTGATCAGGATGCCCCCAGCCGTGCCCAGGGCGCGCGTGAGGCCGGTCTGAACCACGCCCCGCCACGCCAGCTCCTCGGTCACCGGCACCACCAGGCCGTTGGCGGTGAGCAACAGCACCCAGACCCGAACAGGCGGAGGGACAGGGATCGCGCGGGCGGCCGGCGTCGCGCCGGCCTGTGCGAACAGCCAGCCGTCGACCCGGGCGGTCACCGGGAGCAGGAGCACCACGCCCAGCCCGGCGGCGATCCCCGCGAGGAGTCCCGCGGGACGTGCCCGCAGGTCCCAGTGCTCCCGACCCAACCCCCGCGTGAGTGCGAAGCGACCGATGGCCAGCGCGATGAGGGGAAACCCCGGGAGAATGGCCAGTTGGTCCGCCGTGAGGTAGTCGCCCAGCCGCGGGCCGAGCAGGAGCCCCGCCGCCGCGCGGAGCCAGAACTCCATCACCACCCAGGCAAACGCCGCCAGGAAGGCCACCCGCCCCTCGGAGGAGAGGCGCCGGGCTTCCCACCGGGGGAGGCGGGCGCCCAGCATGCCGCCCAGGATCGGGCTGATCAGGGCCAGGAGGAGACCGGGCGGCCCGAAAGCGATGGGGTTATACGACTCGCCTCCCGCGTCCAGCGACAGGCGGAAGGCCAGCAGCAGCGCCACCTGGACCGCCGCGCCGATCTGGAGCGGGCGCGCCCAGGCCGGCCCGCCCAGCCACCGCACCGCCGCGCCGGCCAGCAGGTGAATCGGGATGATGGCCAAGGTCACCAGCCAGAAACGGAGGGGGACGGCGACCGGCATGAGGACCGGCGCCAGGGGCCAGATGGCCAGGAACAGAAAGAGGAACAGCCCCACGCCCAGGAGCAGGCCGCGGGCGACCACGCCCCACCAACCGGTCCGGCGCCTGCTCGCCCGCGGGTCAAGCACGCTCTGCCCAGGGTTCAAGCCAGCACCCCCGAAATGCGGAGTTCTTGCACTCAGTTGCCTGGCATTCAACGCTGCATGCCCAGGCTCCTGCGCGAATGTTTGCGCATCCGGAAGCGACCCGGCGCGCCGCGGACCGGCCGCCGCGCCGGGAAGAACCGCACGGAAAGCGGCGCAAAGGGAGGGCCGGCCCCGCGGCGCAATCCGCCGGGGGACGGCCCCCTCGTCGCTACCCCAATGCCTGCCACACGGCCCGGTCCCGCGCCACCAGGCGCCGCCACGCCTCCCCCACCCACGCCAGGAAGGGCTCGTCCCAGGGCGGGTCGGCCGGCCAGCGCGCCTCCACCGCCGCCTGCAGCTCCAGGTCCCACTGCCCGTAGAGCCTGACGAGGGTGTCGTGGGCGGCGCGGGCCTCCCGGGCGGCGGGGTCGCCCTGGTTCTCGCCGCCCGCCAGGAAGGCCTCCTCGCAGAGGTAGTAGTTGCAGGTGGCCGCCCGGCGGTCGGGGGGAATGGTGCAGCCCTGCGTCCCGTGGTAGACGCACTTGGTGGGCCAGACCCCAGCGTTTGCGCCCGGGTTGGGCACCCGCCGGAGGAGCAGCCCCCGGGGACCGGGGCGCAGGTTGCCGGCGGCGATCTCGCCCAGCAGCCACTGCGCCCCGCCCCGGGAGACGATGCGGCCGATGTCGGCCCAGTCCACCCCCGGCAGCGAGGCGCAGCAGCCCGTGGGGCCGTGGGGGCATTCCGCGCAGAGCGTCGAGTGAAGCCGGGCCTCCACCCCGGCCCGCTCGACGCGGATCACTTGCCGAACCGGGCGATGATGGCCTCATGCGCCCGCATCTCCAGATCATCGTTCAGGCGGCCGATCTTCACCTCGCCGCCGTAGCGCCGGTCCAGGGCCCGCTGGATCAGCCAGTCGGCCAGGTGCGGGTTCTTGGGCAGGATGGCGCCGTGCAGGTAAGTCCCGACGGTGTTCTTGTAAATGACTCCTTCCGTGCGGTCGGAGCCGTTGTTGCCGTAGCCCTTCACCACCCGCCCGAGCGGCCGCAGCCCCTTGCCCAGGTAGGTGCGGCCGGAGTGGTTCTCGAAGCCCACGATGGTCCGCGTGCCTCCGAAGAGGTCGCTCTCGATGATGCAGTTGCCGATCATCCGCTTCTGGCCGCCCTCGGTCCAGAGGTCGAGGATGCCCGTGAAGCGGATCATCTCGCCGGTGTGCGTTTTGAAATACTTGCCCAGCATCTGGTAGCCACCGCAGACGGCCAGCACCGCCAGGCCGTCCTCGATGGCCTCAGCCAGCGAGTTCCCCTTCACCTTCATGAAGTCCTCGGCGATGAGGGCCTGCTCCCGGTCCTGCCCGCCGCCCATCATCAGGAGGTCGAACTGGCGGAAGTCGGCGGTCTCGCCCAGGCGTACCTGCGTGACCACCGGGTCGAGGCCGTGCCAGCGGGAGCGCTGTGTGAGGACGATGATGTTGCCCCGGTCGCCGTAGAGGTTCATATACTCCGGATAGAGCCAGCCAATGTGAATACGGGGGCGCTCCACGCCTACACCTCCCAGTATTTCTTCGTGTGGCCCTGCCTGGCGATGAGGCCGCGGATCTGCAGCATCGCCGTGTAGGTCGGCAGGATGTACAGCAGGTCCCCGGGCTGAATGTAGCGCAGCCCCTGCTTCACGGCCAGCGCGGGGTCCTTTTCGATGGAGAGTTTGGCGATGTCGAGGCCTGCGTACTTCAGGCGCACGGCCATGTCCTCCGCCCGCTGGCCGGTGCAGATGACGAAGTTGATCTCGTCCTGGTGGCCGGCCAGCGCCTCGAAGTCGACGTCCCAGAGCCACGAGATGTCGGTGCCGTCCGCGTACTGGTCGTTGATGGCGATCACCAGGTTCTTGCGGGCCTCGGCCTGCATCACGGTCTGGATCACCGAGTCGAAGCCGGCCGGGTTCTTCACCAGGGCCATGAAGACCTGCCGGTCGCCGATGGCGATGCGCTCCATCCGGCCGAACTGGCTGGTGGTGGCCTCCAGCCCCTTCTGGATGACCGAGAGGGGAAGGCCCAGCGCCACCGCCCCGGCCGCGGCTGCCAGGGCGTTGTAGACGTTGTAGAGGCCGGGGATCTGCAGCCGGACGTCGCAGTCCCCTGCCGGGGTGACCAGGTGGAAAGAGGAGCCGCGGGCGTCCACGTCCCACAGCCGATCGGCGTAGACCTGGGGCTCCGGCCGCCGGTGGCCGCACTGCGGGCACTGGTACTTTCCCAGGTGGGCGTAGTGGAGCGCCGAGTAGTCATAGGGGTGGCCGCACTGAACGCAGTGGCGGGCGTCCGCGGTCTGGGACGGGGCGCAGAGCGAGGCGGTGTCGGCCTCGAGGCCGTAGTAGAGCGCCTCCACGCCCTTTCGGGCGCCCAGGCGGGCGCAGTTGGGGTCGTCTGCGTTCAGCACCGCCCGCCCACCTGCCGCCAGGTGGTCGAGCCCGCGGGCGACGAGCTCCACCGTGTGCTCCAACTCGCCGAACCGGTCCAGCTGGTCGCGGAAGAAGTTGGTCACCACCACTGCCCGGGGCCGGATCTCCTGGCACGCCCGGGGCATCGTGGCCTCGTCGATCTCCATGAGCCCCACCGTGCGGTCGACGCGCCCGGTCCAGCCGGCCGCTTGGATGAAGGCGGTGGTCAGGCCGGCGATGAGGTTCGCCCCGGCCCGGTTGTGGGCCACGCCGTACCCCGCCGCCTCGAAGATCGACGAGAGCATCTTCGCGGTGGTGGTCTTACCGTTGGTGCCGGTGACCGCCACGACCCCTTCCCGGGGCTGCGCAGCCAGGTTGCGCAGCAGGTCGGGGTCCACTTTGCGGGCAACCGCGCCGGGCAGTGACGTGCCCCCGCGCCCCGCCATGCGGGTGGCGGTCACCACGCCCTTGCCCACCCAGACTGCCAATCGTGATCGGAGGTTCATTAATGCTCCCTCTACTTTCTAGAGGGGGAATGCCCTTCCCCCTCGCCCCGATTCTATGTTAACTTCAAGCGTGGAGCCTTTGCAGGTGTCCTCCGGCTCCGATGGCCCCAAACTTATTCTAGATTCCCCGCCGTTTGGCTGTTTCCTTCGCAGAAGGGAGTCGTTCTCGTTGCTGCCAGGCCGCGTCCGAATCGCCGCCTTTACCCTCGCGATCCTCGTCCTCTCCGGTTGCTCCGCCGCCAACGAAGCCGAAGAGGCCGCACCAGGCGGCGTCGACCCGGAGGCCCCCGTGGCCGCCGGCTACCCCGCCATGCCGCTCCCGGGGGAGCGCACGCCGCTCCAGGGCCGCTCCCTCTCTGGACTCTATGCGAGCCCCCCGTCGGCTGACACCCTGGCGGCGCTGGAGACCGCCGAGCCGTCGCCGGACGGCCTCTTCCGGGCGCTGCTGAGCGATGGCGAGATCTGGGTCACCCGCATCGACGGCGCCTGGATCTGGCAGGTTGCGCTGCCGCCCGTGTCCGCGGCGGGCACGGCGCAGGGCGCGGCGGAAGGTGCGCCGGGCACGCAGGGGGCGGACGCGGACCGAGCGGCGGCGGGCGGCCAAGCAGCCTCGGCGGGTGGGACGGCACAGTCGAACGTTTCCCCGCCGTTGGACGGAGCGGGCGGCCCGGACGATGCGTCCCCCGCAGCGGGCGGGGCAGCGCCGACCCCGGTGGGGCCGCTGCAGTGGACGCCCGAATCCACCCTCCTCTTCCGCGACTCGGCCGGACGCTGGCTGGAGGCCGACCCGCTCACGGCTCAGGTGAAGCCGCTTGGCGCCGCGCTGAACGGAGTGGCCGCGCTCACCCTCTCGCCGGACGGGCGTGAGGTGCTCTACTATAAAGGCAACCGGCTCTACCGGGCCCTACGCGACGGCAGCCAGGAGCAGCTGGTGGGCGAGAACGTGATCGGCCACTGGGACAGCGCCGGCCAGCTGGTGGTGACGCCGCGGCCCGTCAGGCAAGCGGAAGAGCAACCGCAGGGGCAGACGCAAGCGCAGCCCCCGGGGCAGTCCCGCCGGGAGCCACCCGCGCAGGCCCAAGGCCAGTCTCCGGGAGGGTCGCAGGGGGCATCGCAAGGCCAGTCGGGAGAGCCATCGCACCAGCCCTCCGAAGGGCAGTCCCAGGGGCAATCTGAAGGGCAATCCCTGGAGCAGGGCCAGGGGCAGTCCGAAGGAGAATCGCTTGCGGAGTCCCCGGCACAAACCCACGTGCAATCCCACGATGAATCCCAAATGGAATCTCAGGAGCAATCGCAGGAGCAGCCCAACGACCAACCGCAAGGGCAATCTCACGAGCAGTCTGAGGAGCAATCCCAGGGGCAGCCCTAGACACGGTCCTCAGGGGCGCCCCATCGGGAGGTACCGCAGGGGGGTCCTAAGGGGGAGTCACAGAGCCGGTCTCGGCGGGCCCCGGGGGCATGCACAGGGTCAGCAGCGAGATGCAGTGGGGAGCGCCAGCGCCCTGCGAAGCGGATCCCCGGACGGTGTCGGGTAGGGAACCGGCCCGAGGCGACAAAGGAGGCCAAACGCGTGAACAGTGGTCTATTGCGGGAGCAGCGATACCTGAAAAAGACGGGGCTGGTCATGCTGATTACCGTGCTCAACATGACCGCCCCTCTCTCGACCGACATGTACCTGCCGTCTGTTCCCACGATGCTGAAGTACTTCGCCGTGTCGGAACGGGTGCTCAACCTCACCCTCGTGGGCTTCTTCTTTTTCTTCGCCGTGGGCATGCTGCTGTTCGGGCCGCTCAGCGACCGCTTCGGGCGGAAGCCCGTGCTGATCGCGGGCTTGAGCGTGTACGCAGGGGCCTCCCTCCACTGCGCCGGCGCCACATCCATCTGGCTGCTGATCCTGTTCCGCGTCCTGCAGGCGCTCGGCGCGGGCTGCGTGGTCTCGGTCTCCACGGCCCTGGTGAAAGACAGCTTCGCCGGCCGGCTCAGGGGCACGATTCTCGCCACCATCCAGTCGATGTCCGTCGTGGCCCCGATCGTCGCGCCGATCATCGGGGCCCTCATCGCCCAGTACGCCTCCTGGCGGGCCACGTTCCTCGTGCTGGCCGGCATTTCGCTGCTGTCGCTCACCGCGGCGCTGCTCCTGCAGGAGACGCTGCCGCCGGAAGCCCGGCTCCGGGAGGCGTAATGGGCAGCCTCGGCCGCCTGGGCGTGGTGGCCCGAAACCGGCCGTTCCTCAGCCTGCTGGCCGTCGTCGGGCTGATTCCCGCCGGGTTCATGGCGTATATTGCCGTGAGTTCCTACATCTATACCGATTACTTCTGGCTGTCGGAGTCGGCCTTCAGCCTCTTCTTCGCGGCCAACGCGGCGGTCTCCGTTATCGGCCCGCTCTCCTACATCCGGCTGAACGGCCGGGTCGCGCCCCGCACTGTGATCACCGCGGCTCTCACGTTGGCCCTGTGCGGCGGGCTGGCCGTGCTCCTCTTCGGCCGGCTGGCTCCCCTGGCGTTCCTGCCGTCGTTCATGCCCTTCACGTTCGGGTCCAGCATGATCCGACCCGTCGCCACCGATACCCTCCTGAACCAGCAGGACACGGACACGGGCTCGGCCGCTGCGCTCATCAACTTCGGCAACACCCTGATGGGTTCCCTGGGCATGATTCTGGGCACACTCCCATGGCCAACCTTCGTGATGGGCCTGGGCGTGATCACCCTCACGGTGTCCGCGCTGTCGCTCACCGGGTGGTTCCTGCTGCTCCGCTCCGACGTCCCGCTCAAGGGGGTCAAGCCGGAGCTGAGCCCCGGGGGCGCCTCGCTCGCCCCCGGACTGGGCACGGGTGACGCCAGGTAATCCGCCTAACGGTTCTGCCGTTAGCTTGGAAATTCGCTTGCAAAGGAGAGAGCCTCAGATGCTGCACCAGACAGAGCCCTGCGACGTGTTGGAGGCCATGGCACGACGGCACAGCGTGCGGGAGTTCCGTCCCGATCCCGTCCCTGACGCGATGCTGCTGGCCCTGCTGGAGGCCGCGCACCAGGCGCCCAGCGCCAACAACCATCAGCCCTGGGAGTTCGTGTTGGTCCGCCGCCCGGAGACCAAGGCCGCCCTGGCCGCAGCCACGTCCGGCCGCAACGCCCAGGTCGTGCAGACGGCGGGTGCGTCCGTGGTCTGCCTGGCGTCGCTCCGGCAGGCAGACGCCCTGGCCGACCGCATCGAGGCCCAGGTGAAGGCGGGGCAGGCGCCGCCCGAGCGGGAGGCCATGGTGAAGCGGCTGCGGGAGGATCAGCTGCACCGGCAGATGCTGGTCCTGCCCAACACATACACAGCTGTGGGGTTCATGCTGCTGGCTGCCACCAAGTTCGGGCTCGCCACCCTCTGGATGACGGGCTTTGACGGCGAGAAGGTGAAGGAGGCGGTGGGCGTGCCCGCCGACGACTACCTCTTCGCCGGGGTGGTGGCCGTGGGCCATGCGGCGGAAGGCTGGACGCAGCCGCCCCGGAACCGCCGGCCCCTGGAGGAGATTTACTACTTCGAGCAGTTCGGACGGCGTGAGCCGTAACTTCCGGTGAAACGAAGCCCCCGGGCGTGCACCCACGCCCGGGGGCCTTTCCTGTCAACCAACACCTCGGCGCTCACACACCTGCCCGTGGAAATCCCTCCGGCCCCTCAGTGCAGCACCTTCGAGAGGAACTCCCGCGTCCGCGGGTGCCGCGGCTCGCCGAAGATCTGCTCCGGGGGCCCCTCCTCCACGATCAGGCCGCCGTCCATGAAGAGCACCCGGTCCCCCACCTCCCGGGCAAAGCCCATCTCGTGGGTGACGACCACCATGGTCATGCCGTCGTTGGCCAGGTCCTGCATCACCTGCAGCACCTCGCCCACCAGTTCCGGGTCCAGGGCGGAGGTGGGCTCGTCGAAGAGCATCACGTCGGGTTCCATGGCCAGGGCCCGGGCGATGGCCACCCGCTGCTGCTGGCCGCCGGAGAGGAAGTTGGGGTACTGGCCCGCCTTGTCGGCGAGACCCACCCGCCGGAGCAGCCGGAGCCCCAGTTCCTCGGCCTCGGCCCGGGGCATCCGGCGCACCCGGATCGGCGCCTCGATCACGTTCTCCAGGGCCGTCATGTGCGGGAAGAGGTTGAAGCGCTGGAAAACCATGCCCATGCGGGCCCGCTGCTGGTCCAGCACCTTCTCGGGCAGCGGCACCAGCCGGCCGCCGACCTGCCGCTGCCCCACCTCCTCCCCCTTGAACAGCACCCGCCCGGCGGTGGGCTTCTCCAGGAAGTTGATGCAGCGCAGCAGGGTGGACTTGCCCGAGCCCGACGGGCCGATGATGACCACCACCTCGCCCTTGTGGACCGTAAGATCGATGCCCCGCAGCACCTCCAGCTTGCCGAAGCTCTTCTTCAGCCCCTCGATGACGATGATCGGCTCGGCCATGCTATCCCCTCGCCTCCAGCTTCTTCTCCAGGCGGCTGGCCAGCGCGCTCAGGCTCATGGTGACCACGAGGTAGAGCACCGCCGTCCACACGAAGGTCTGCCACACCAGGTTCGTGCGGGAGACGAACTGCATCGAGTACTTCATCACTTCCAGGATGGAGATGGTCGAGGCCAGGGAGGTGTCCTTCGTCAGCGCCGACATCTCGTTCACCATGGGCGGCAACAGGCGCCGGTAGGTCTGCGGCAGGATGATCCGCCGCATCGCCAGGCCGTAGGACATGCCCAGGGAGCGGGCGGCCTCCATCTGCCCCCGGTCGATGGACTGGATGGCCGCCCGGATGATCTCGGCGATGTAGGCGCCGGCGTTCAGGCTGTAGCCCAGCACCGCCGCCTCGAACGCGGGGATGAGGATGCCCACCTGGGGCAGGGCGTTGTAGATAAAGAGCAGCTGAAGCAGCAGCGGCGTGCCGCGAAAGAGGTTCACGTACACAGCCGCGGGCACAGTGAGCAGCGGGTTGCGGGAGATGCGCGCCAGGGCCGCCAGCAGCCCCAGGAGGGTGCCGAAAAAGGCGCTGATCACCGTGAGTTTGAGCGTCACACCCAGCCCTTCGAAGAGCACGGGCAGTACGTTGATGCTGTGCTCAACGAACCTGTCCAACCCGAGTCACCCCTTTCCCGAGCCGCGACGCGCCGCAGGCGCCGTCGTCTCCGCCGTGCAACCCTAGTGCCCGGCCGCGTCGCCGAACCACTTCACCTGCAGCTCCTGAATGACGCCCTCGGCCTGCAGCTCGTCCACGGCCTTCTGGATGGCGTCCCGGAGTTCGGTCTCGCCCTTGCGCAGTGCGACGCCGATCGGGTCAGGCTCCATCTCGGCGAAGCCGGTCACCCGGTACTGGTCGGGATCGAGCTGGGCGTAGTAGCCGGCCACCGGGGCGTCGATGGCTACCACGTCAGCCCGCCCGTTCGCCAGTTCCCGGAAGGCGTCGGTGGCATACGGGAAGGAGCGCAGCTCCTTGGGCTGGATGCCCTTGTTGGCCATGAGGTCCTCGACGTAGTACTGGGCCGTGGTCTCCTCCTGCACGACGACGATCTTGTCAGCGAGGTCGGCGTCGCTCTTCACCTCAACGCCGGGGCGCGAGGCGTAGGCGATGCCCATCGTCAGGTACTGGACGAAATCCATCTCCTTCTGCCGTTCCTCGGTGATGGTCATGGACGACATGATGACGTCGTAGTGCCCACCCAGCAGCCCGGCCTGGATGCCGGCCCAGTCGATGATGGTGAAGTCAGCCTTGACGCCCAGCTTCTCGGCCACGGCGTTGGCCAGGTCGATGTCGAAGCCGATTGGGGTCTTGCCGTCCTCAGCGACGAACTCCATGGGCGGATACGACGCATCGATGCCCACCCGCAGTACGCCCTCGGCCTGGATGCGCTCCAGCGAAGAGGTCTCCTTCTTCTCCCCACTGCCGGGCTCCTGGCTGCCGCCGGACTCCGAGGACTGCCCCTCCGCCGGCTGCTGTGCGGCGGCACCGCCGTTCGCCTGCCCCCCGTCGGACGGCTGCGCGCCGCCGCAGGCCGCCAGCACGACGGTGGCGAGCAGCAGGATAACAAGGAAGAAAGCGGAACTCTTTCTCATCATGATTGAACCCCCCACGATTTGGCCTATCGCTATAGTGAATCTTCACTGCAGCAGAATGATTGGAGACCAAGATTCGCCGCGAAACGGTTAGCACCTTCTTGTGGGGATTCAGAATTTGAAAGGAGTTGGCTGAATGAGCAGCCCTGTCATCTCGCAAGAGCCCGAGCCCGCATCGCCGCGGCGGGGTTGGGTTGGGCGCCTGTTCCGCTGGCTGGGCATGCTGCTGCTCATGGCCGCCGTCGGCACTGGCGCGGCGCTGCTCACCTTCGAGTTCCGCATGCAGGCGGTGCAGACCAGTGCGACCGCCGACCTGAATGCCCTCAGGCAGGACACCATGGAGCAGGTGGCCGAGCTGCGCTCGGAACTGCGGAGTAAGACCACGGCGCTCGAGGAGGAAATCCAGGCGAAGCAGGCCAGCCTGGAGGCCGACCTGAAGCGGGTGGAAGAGGCAGCGCAGTCTGCGGGCCTGCTGATGGAGCAGAACGGTGAACTGACCACGCTGCAGTCCCGGCTGGCGGAGATTGATGCGCTGAGACAGGAGCTCCGCACCGCCCAGGAGCAGATGGAGCAGAAGATGAAGGCCCTGGAGGACTCGGTGAAGGAACAGCTCGCCGCCTCGGAGCAGGAGACCGCCGCCGCGCTCTCCGTGGAGATGACGGTGAAGGGCCTCCTGGTCAAGGCCCAGGGCGAAGTGCTCCTGGCGCAGGTGTACTGGGCCGAGGGGAACCGCGGCCTCGCCCGCGACGAGCTGGCCATCGCCCAGCAGTCGCTCATGGACGCCCTGGAGGCCGCACCGGCGCAGGCCAAGGCTGACCTGCAGAAGGTCGTGGACCTGGCCGAGTCGACCAGGGCGGCGCTGATCCTGGAATCGAACTCGGCCCGGGACCAGCTCAATCTGCTCTGGCACGAGGTCAGCGCCCGGCTGAGCAAGGACTGGTGAGAATGGCTGTGGACTGTGCCGGTGGGCCGCGAGTTGTGGGTTGTAAGCGCTGAGGCGCGTGCCCTGCGCCGCGAGCCGTGAGCTTGCAGCGGCGAATCGCAGGGCATGGGCCGTGGGCCGAGAACCGTCGAGGCCAGTCGATAAGGGGGCAGCCGGTGCGGCTGCCCCCTTTGTGTGCGCGACCGGAGGCCGGGCGGCGTGCCACAGCGCGGTCCCCCGTCAGATGGTTGGCAACCGTCACCGTGCTGCCGCTCACGAGATGCAGCCGGTTCCCCCGCCGAGGTACGCGAACATGGGCCTGACTGGGTGCCAGACGAGGTCGAACCCCTCGCCGTCGTGGCGCTCCTGCCCGCCGCACGGGAGCGGTTCCGCGCGGAAGGGGCAGCGAACGGGCACGGCCCCGCCCAGGGGCGGGGCCATGCATTCTGCGGCTTCCCAAACACGAGCGGCGGCAGTCCGCACGCCCTGCGGCTGCCGCCGTGCCCATCATCCGCTACCCATCCTGCTCCTTTCCGCCACCTTCCGGTTCCGCCGGCGGCTCTTCCCTGGCCGCCAGCAGCTCGCGGGCGGCCTCCTCCTGGTCCGGCGGTACGAGAATCGAGATGAAGCCACCGACCCGGGCCGGGCCCAGGATAAAGGGCAGCGCCTGGGCGCCCCGGGCATCGGTGAGCACGGGGATGCCGTTTCCCTCCAGCAGTCCGCGGATCAGCTCAGCCTCGATGTGGTCCGGCGCCTTGTAAACCTCGACCCACTCGACATCCATGGCCATCCCTCCAGATTGTCGGCCACGTCGTTCCGCAGGGCTCCCGGCCTATGGAGTCCACCTGCGGATCCCCGGCTACCCGCCTGCGGGCAGTCCG
Source organism: Symbiobacterium sp. (assembly GCF_040797425.1). Classification (NCBI taxonomy): domain Bacteria; kingdom Bacillati; phylum Bacillota; class Clostridia; order Eubacteriales; family Symbiobacteriaceae; genus Symbiobacterium; species Symbiobacterium sp. The sequence continues at coordinate 66,817 of NZ_JBFNEH010000006.1, forward strand.
CCTCACCGCACCGCTCACACTCCACGATTCACCGCCACGGCCACAACCGGTCTCCTCGTCACACCGCCCACGACCCCCATCTCACAGCTCAACGGTTCCGGGCTCGTGCAGGTCCCAGGCCGCCTCCAGAGCGGCTTGCAGCACCCGCTGCTGCCCCTCTGCGTCGCCCGGCACGGCGGGCTGGCGGATCACGACGCCCCGGGGAACAGCGATCCCGCGCAGGCCGCCGGCGCCGGTGGCCAGAACCACCGTCGGCACGCCGGCCAGCTCGATGAGACGGGCGATCAGGGCGGCGGTGAGCCAGCCCGACTCGCCCGATGCGCACAGCAGCGTCACATCGGCGCCCATGCGGCGGATGCGGTAGGCCACCGACAGCCCCGACCCTGCGAGCAGCGGCAGCGGGTCGGTGATGTTCCCGCTGAAGCTGTACGCAAAGGGGGCGACGGCGTCGATGGCCCGGGACGCGGCCATGGCCCGCAGCCGCTCCAGGGGGAACACGAGGTTGAGGTCCTCCCCTGCCGGCTGCGGGAGGCGCCCCGAAACGGCCAGATCCTCGTATTGGACGACGACCGGGAACTCGCGGAACGTCGGGTCCCCGCCCGGGCGCCCCTCATCGTAAGGCTCCTGCAGCCCATGCTTCAGGTATACGCCCGCCGTCGCCACCAGCGCCACCTTCGACTCCGCCACCGGCCGTACCCACTGGCTCCAGGGCACGAAGCCGGCGGTCAGATCGTGCAACTCTTTCTCCGTCACCTGTTCCGCCTCCCCTGCGCAGACGTATCCATCATCGCCGACCAGAACGCTTACATCGTTCCCTTCCAGCCTCCGGCCGCCATCTCCTGCAGCCGCCGCAGGAGCACCTCCCGCCGGTTCCGACCGGGGTCCTCCACCACCTCGTCCAGCAGCGCCTTCAGCACCTCCCCCACGTAGGGGCCCGGTCCGCGGCCGAAGGCGGCCATCACGTCGTGGCCGTCCACCGCCAGGTCTGTCACCTTGAGGGCGGCGTCGGCGGCCAGCACCCGCCGGACCTCATCCAGCAGGGCCATCGTCTCCGGGCCGAGATCCCCCTCCCGCTTGCCGGAGGCCAGCCGGTCCGCCCGGCGCAGCTGCACCAGGTCGTCCATGTACTCCAGACCGATCCGCCGCACCATGCGCCGGATTGCGGCGTCGGTGACGGGGCCGTCCAGGTGAAGGTCCATGTGGTAGCGCACTAGGTGCACGGTGCGGGTGCGGATGTCGTTGTCGAACCGCAGGCGCCGGAGCAGTTCGTCCGCCATCTCCGCCCCCACCAGCTCGTGCCGGTAGAAGTGGCGGTTGCCCTCCTCGTCCACCGAGAGGCAGCGGGGCTTCGCCACGTCGTGGAGCAGCGCCGCCAGCCGGAGGTGCAGGGCGGGCGGCACGAGGGCGAGGGCCATCAGGGCGTGCTCCCACACCGGGAAGGCGTGATACTGGTTCTGCTCCACCCCCACCATCTCCAGGAGCTCCGGCGCAAACTGCTCCAGCAGGTTCAGTTCCCGCAGACGCTGCATGCCCCAGGCCGGGCGGTCGGTCACCAGCAGGCGGCCGAACTCGGTGCCGATCCGCTCGGGCGCCACCCGGGAGAGCAGCGGGGCGGCCCCCCGGATCGCACGCAGCAGCGCGGGCTCGATCTCCAGGTGGAACTCCGCCGCCAGCCGCACCGCCCGCAGCGTGCGCAGGGGGTCCTCCGCCAGCCGATCCTCCGGCCGCCCGCAGGCCCGCAGGAGGCCCTTGGCCAGGTCCCGGCGGCCCCCCAGCGGGTCGACAAATCCGCGGCCGGGCACGAAGGCCATGGCGTCCATGGTGAAATCCCGGAGGGCCAGGTCGGCGGCGAGATGGCCCCCGCGGTACGGGGTGATCTCATAGACCACGCCATCGCGCGGCACCAAGACCGTGCCGGTCTCACGCGCCACGCCGATCTGCTTCCCCTCCGGGATGAGCGCCAGGATCTCGTCGGGGGACGCGCTGGTGGCCAGGTCCCAATCCTTGGGCGTGCGGCCCAGGAGCAGGTCGCGCACCGCCCCGCCCACCACGGCCACCTCATGCCCCGCCCCGGCCAGCGAGTCCATCAGTGCACGCCCGGCCGGCGGAAGGGCGCGCCGCAGCCGGCCCGGCAGGCGCAGCGCGGCCCAGCCGAGCCGGAGCGAGCGGAGCGCCGTTCCAACCAGCGGGGCCCGGTGCGCCGGCGTACTCTCCCGCACCTCGTCACCCCCCGAGCCGCAGGGCCCGCGCCACCGCTTCGGCCGGCGTCGCCACCCAGTCTGCGGCCTCCAGGGCCGCCGGATGGCTGCCCGGCACGGCCACCCCGATGCCGGCGAAGCGGACCATGGGAACGTCGTAGGTGTTGTCGCCCACGGCCAGCACCGCCTCCGGCGGGATGTTCCGCCGGCGGCAGTAGCCGGCCAGGGCGGTGCCCTTGTCCACGGCGGCGTGCCAGATGTGGAGCACCGTCTCGCCCGGAATGCGGTCGCTCAGGTCGAACTGCGAGTCCGGGAGCCCTGCGGGGAACGCCTCCAGCACTCGCCTCACGGACCGGTCGCCGTACACCGCCGCCAGGGTCGGCGGCCCGGGGAGGCGCCCGAGCAGGGGATCGATCTCCGTGTAGGGGTTCCAGTCCTCCCAGCCGTTGAAGTCGTCCGCCCGCCGCGTGGCAAGGGCCGTGTCCACGGCGAACGGGGCGCAGGCCAATCCTGCACCACGAGATGGGCCCTGTCCAGCGACCGCCAGCGCCGCAGTGATCGCCAGCCCCTCGTCCAGGGCGAGCCGGCGCAGCCGCTCCCAGGCCTCCGGCGACAGCGGGCGGTGCGAGCTGACGCGTCCCGTCCCGTCGGCGACCTCCAGCGCGCCGAGGTAGCAGATGGCCGGCCCGGTCATCCCCAGCTCCCGGTACAGGGGCAGGGTCGACCGCCACGACCGGCCCGTGACAAGGATCACCTCCGCACCGGACGCGCGGGCCGCCTCCACGGCCCAGCGGTTGGACGCGGAGATCCGCCCGGACCGGTCCACGAGGGTGTTATCCAGATCGAACGCAAACAGCCTGATGTGCATAGCCCCACGCCAACACAGGCCCGGGAGCGGACTCCCGGGCACGACAGCATCCCGTTCCGCCCGGAGCGAGCGGAACTGTCTAGTCCCATGCCTGAACCACGAGCAGGTATCCTTCCCCCACGCTGACGCGGGCGCACCGGTCCACGATCCGGTTGGAAACGCCCAGCGACTCGCCCCAGCGCAGGGTCGCACCGCTGAGGGGCCAGTGGACGCCGGTGACCGTCACGCCCGTCACGGCGGGGCTGAGCGGCACCAATGATAGGAAGGAACCGGCCTCACGCGGAACCTCGAGCCACTCCCCACCCCGCAGCACGCGGGCGATGTTCTTGCCGTCCGTCATCGTAACGGGCACCGGGCAGGTGGGCAGGAGCAGCAGGTTCGAGACGGTGTGGTCGAGCCGGGTGCCGGAGCCGCCCACCAGCAGCACCTCACCGGCCCCCCGGCGCACGGCCTCCGCGAGGGCCAGTTCGGTGTCGGTCTCGTCCTTCTCTACCGGCACCTGCAGAATGGGCACGCCCTCTGCGCGGGCGGCGGCCAGCACATCCGCCGGCAGCGAGTCGAAGTCGCCCAGCAGCACGTCGGGCCGGAGGCCCAGCGCGCGGGCGTGCCGCAGTCCGGCGTCGGCGCAGATCACCAGGTCCGGCCGCCCCACCAGGCGGCGCACGCGCGTGATGTCGTAAACCTCTCCTGCTGCGAATACCACCGCTCTGCTCATGGCGTGTCCCCTTCACGACGGTCTCCACCCATTATAGCAGAGCAGTGGAGCGCAGAAGCGGCGCTGCGGCGGGCGCTAGTTGCTGCAGACGTCGCCGGCGATGCGGCGGCGTTCGAGGATCCGCGCCAGCCCCTTCAGGCCGTAGTTCAGCCGGCTCTTGACGGTACCGATGGGAATCGCCAGCCGCTCGGCGATCTCGCGATAGCCAAGGTCGCGGAAGAACCGCAGTTCGATGACGACCCGATACTGCGGCGAAAGCTCGGCGAGGGCGCCGAGCAGGGCCTCCGTCATCAGGGCCCGCTCCGCCTCTTCCTCCAGGTGCCCGGGAGACCGGCTGACCGAGTGGCCCAGCGGCTCCTCCGCGGCGTAGCGCCGCCGCCGGAGCAGGTCGATGGCACGGTTGCGGGCCACCCGGAAGAGCCACGCCTGCAGGTGCCCTTCCTGGCGGAACCGGTCGCCGTGCTGCCAGGCCTTCAGCAGGGTGTCCTGGCAGATCTCCTCAGCGGTGTGGATGTCGCCCACGAGGCGATGGGCGTATTGAAGCAAGGCGCCGCCGTAACGTTCCATCATCATGCCCAGCGCCTCTTCGTTCGCCGCGGTGAGGCGAAGACCAGTCGGGCTTCCGGACTCATCCCCCATGGGAAGGCGCCGCGCATTCAGGCCAGCCTGCCTTGCCATGGCTCCTATTGCCTCCTTTGTCCCCCACATATGAAAGCATCGTGTATAATTATTGCTAAATCATTCCGGTCTGAACTATCCTGCGTGGCGGTATCTTACAACAATCTTACAAGATTAGCATGCACAGCTTCGGCCCGTTATGCAAGAGCGTTCCCAAACGCGATCCGACCGCAGTGCCACAGTCAGAACAGTCGCAACTGTTCCGGATTCTGCCGGGCGCCGGGGGCCAGCGGCACGCCCCGCTCATCCCGCGGCGGCGTGGGCATTCCCAGCAGTTCCATCAAGTCCAGGGCGTTGCGCACCGCGTAGTTGGACCGGTTGTTGTTCATCAGGAGGTGGACCTCCTCGGCCTCCTGCGCCAGCACCTGCCGGATCGGGTCCAGCCACTCTGCCAGCTCCTCCTTGCTGTACAGGTAGTCGAAGCGCTCGGCCGTGGTCCTGGCCCCCTTGATATACCAGGTCTTCGTGTTGCGGCCGTGGAAGCGGACGATCGCCAGGCGCGGGTCGGTCACCGCGACCACCCGCGGGACGGTCCCTGAGCCCACCTGCGGCGCGTCGCAGGCCACGTGGACGGCCCGGATCGCGCGCAGGAACCGGAGGGTCTCCTCCCGGTTCTCCTCGGTGAACCACGAACGGTGCCGGAACTCCACCGCCACCACCTGGTCGGCGAAGAACTCCCGGCAGACCTGCACCCATTCCCGCGACTCCTCCGTGCAGGTGAACCAGGGGGGGAACTGGAAGTGCAGGGCGCCCAGCTTCCCCGCCTCCCGCAGCGGCTCCACCGACTCGGCGAAGCGCTTGAAGACCTCCATCAGGTCCTCCTCGCCGGGGCGCGGCTCGCGGTGGTGGCGCGTCAGCGCGCCGTAGGCCTTCACGTTGAAGCGGAAGTCCGGCGGCGTGCGGGCCGCCCACCCGGCGAAGAACCGGGCCGGCTGCAGCCGGTAGAACGTGCTGTCCACCTCCACCAACGAGAAGTGGCGGGCGTAGTACGTCAGGCGCTCCCGCGGCGGCAGCCCTGGGGGGTAGTAATCCTCGTGATCAGACCAGGCACAGGTGCCCACACGGATGCGGGCCATGCCCCTCCCTCCTCTCGCCTCCATGGTAACACAAGGAATCCCGCCCCGAGCGGGCGGGGCGGGAAGTGCTGAGGAGGGAAGGTCTTACTGGTAGTGCCCGGGGGGTTCGGTGTGGGCCGGGTGCGCTCTCGGGTCGGCCGTGTGGTAGCGCCGCACGGAGGGAGGCTCGGTGAGGCCCAGCTGGTCGTGCTCGGCCTGAAACCGCCTCCGGACCTGGGCGACGTGTTCGGGCGATGCCCACCGGATCGGATACTCGCCGCGGGTGCGCAGGAAGCTGAACAGCACCTCCTGGTTGTGGGTCTCCTCGCCGTGCATGGCCAGGAAGAACTCCCGCACCCCGTTGTTGGTGGACTCCAGCGCGGCCTCGGCATAGAGCCTGGCCAGCTCTTTGGCGCTGCACAGGCAGTCGCGCAGCCGGTCGACGTCAGCCATCCGCACGGTGGTACCCTCCCCCAGACTGCAGGAGCAGCTTGGCGTGCTTCGTAATGTCGCCGGGGGCGTCCAGCAGGGCCAGCAGCATGTCAATCCGCCGGTGGTGGATGTCGGCATGCTCGTGCATGAGCTGCCGGGCGTCGGGGTCTTCCATCTCGGCTGCGTAGTGGTGCGCCTTCTTGAGGGCGAGGAACTCCGCGTCCAGCGCGTGCCGCACGAAGGTCAGTTCCTGCTCGGTCAGCCGGTTCTCCTCCGCATCGTACACCATGCCGTTCCGCCTCCTTCGCGCTTAGTATGGCGCGAGGGAGGCGGCGGCATGCCGGGCACAGCGGCCTCGTGGGTCAGTGCAGCACTACTTCTTGGCTGCGGCGTACCGCTCGGCCACCTTGTCCCAGTTGATCACGTTGAAGAACGCCTGGATGTAGTCGGCCCGGCGGTTCTGGTACTTCAGGTAGTAGGCGTGCTCCCACACGTCCATGCCCAGGATGGGCGTGTCGCCCTGCATCAGCGGGCTGTCCTGGTTGGCTGTGGAGTAGACCGCCAGCTTGCCGTCCTTGGTGACGACGAGCCAGGCCCAGCCGGAGCCGAAGCGGCCCGCGCCGGCCTTGGCGAACTCGCTCTTGAAGTTCTCGAAGGATCCGAAGGCCGCCTTGATCGCCTCGGCCAGCTCGCCCGTGGGCTCCTTGGCACCGCCGGGGGTCATGATCTCCCAGTAGAGGCTGTGGTTGGCGTGGCCGCCACCGTTGTTCCGCACGGCCGTGCGGATCGACTCGGGAATGCTGTCGATCTGGGTGAGCAGCTCCTCAACGGACTTGGCCTGCAGGTCTGCGTGCCCCTCCAGCGCAGCGTTGAGGTTGTTCACGTAGGTGGCGTGGTGCTTGCCGTGGTGAATCTCCATCGTCTGCGTGTCGATGTAAGGCTCGAGCGCGTTGGTGGGGTACGGAAGCGGCGGAAGCTGGAAAGCCATCAGGAAACCCTCCTATCTCATTCTAAATGTTTCTTTTCACCTCGTTTGACGCCAGAACTTGGCGCGGAGGAACGGTCTCCCCTGCTAGACTACCCAAACTCGACCACTTTTTCAACTCGAATGTGACGAAACTGCTGTCGCCCAACCTGACCGGCGGCACGGGCCTCGTACGCAAGCCGGCGAAGCCGAGACCGCGCGGATCACGGCCCTGGAACACGTCCCCCGGCACAGGGCCGCGCTCTCGGGGCCAGAACGTCCTTGCGCCCTCGCCGCCCCTGGGCCATAATCGAACGGGGACTACTGGCTCCGGCACCTGCGCGAAGGGGGTAATCTTTCATGCCAGTCCCGAGGGCGGTCATCGCCATCGCAGGAGGCACCGGCTCAGGCAAGACATCCATCGCGAACCGCATCGCCGCTGAGTTCCCGCACCACGTCACGCTGCTCCCCCACGACGCGTACTACAAGGACAACCGCCACCTCACGTACGAGGAGCGGGCCCGCCTCAACTACGACCACCCGGACGCGTTCGACAACGAGCTCTTCATCCACCACCTGCACGAGCTGCGGGCGGGCCGGCCCATCGAACGGCCCGTCTACAACTTCGCCACCCACCTGCGGGAGGACCGCACGGTACGCATCGAGCCCTCTCATATCATCGTGGTGGAGGGCGTGATGGTCCTGGAGGACCCCCGCATGCGGGAGATGTACGATCTGATGGTCTACGTCGACACCGACGCCGACGTGCGGATCCTCCGCCGCATCATCCGCGACATCAACGAGCGCGGACGCACCCTCGACTCGGTGATCCACCAGTACCTGACCACCGTGAAGCCCATGCACGAGGCGTTCGTGGAGCCCACCAAGCGGTACGCCAACGTGATCATCCCCGAGGGCGCCCACAACGAGGCGGGGCTGGAAGTGCTCCTCTCTCAGATCCGCCACCTGATCGGCCAGCATGCTCCGTCCCTATGACTGCCTTTTCACAGCAACAGCGCTGTGGTACACTGAACATGGCCGAACAGGCGGGTTTGAAGTACCCAGTCGCACCGATGCGGGGGTGAACGAGCATGGCTGAGGATCTGTATGCACGCGTCGAGCGGGCGCTGGACATGATTCGCCCCGCGATCCGGATGGATGGCGGTGAGGTGGAACTGATCTCCGTCGAGGACGGCGTCGCCCGGGTGCGGATGGTGGGCGCCTGCGGCGGCTGCCCCATGTCCACCATGACGCTCAAGATGGGCATCGAGCGGGCCATCCGCCAGCAGGTGCCGGAAGTCCGGGCCGTGGAAGCCGTCTAGTCCCGCACGGGGAGGGCTTGCGCTTCGCATGCACCGCGGGTCGCATGAAGAGGTTGAGCGCGCGCTGAAGGCGCGGCTTCATAGGCAGATGGGGATGACGGCAGCGGTGATGGGGGTCATCGCTGCCGGAGTTGGCTTCTGGTGGATCGGCCGGGTCTTCGGGGTCACCCCCTACCGGGCGTTGGCTGACGCACTGCCCTTGTTCAGCCTGGTACTTGTCCTGTTGGGTCTGGTGGCCCTCGCCAGCTTCGCTGCGATCCGGCTCGTGCAGTACATCGAGCGCAGGGCGGAACGCGGCACAGAAGGCAAGCAGGTCGACGGTTAGTCGGCCTGCTGTTACTGTTCGAACTATCACATCCTGGATCAGGTGTTCTGATGAGTGTTTCTAGCGCGATATTGCCTGGCGACAAGGATATCTCCGCAGAGGGACCGAATATACTTTGGTGTTTTCCACAGATAAAGCGCTGAGATGGTCCGGCGCGAAACTTGTGGAAACTTTCCTTATATCTCGGCGCCCTGTCTGGGTTGCGCTCTCAAAGGAGGTGGCTCAGCCGAGACCGGCCAGGCAGGTGACGGCCGGACCAGTGGTTCCGGTATCCGCACACACAGAGAAACAGATGACTGAGGGAGGTCTGCACACATGCGTCGTTTCGTCGCAGGCATGCTGGCTGTCGTGATGCTGGCTGCCGTCGGGTGCTCCAGCTCCTCGGGCGGATCGGACAGCGACCAGGTCATCCGGATCAACATCGGCACCAACCCGCAGACGATTGACCCGCGCGTCAGCACCGGTCTTCCCGAAGCCCACGTGGAGATCGCCCTGTTTGAAGGCCTGATGCGGCTGGACGAGAACGGCAACGCGATTCCGGGCGCTGCGGAGAGCTATGACGTCAACGAGGACAACACGGTCTTCACCTTCCACCTCCGTGACGGCCTGAAGTGGTCCAACGGCGACCCGCTCACCGCTCAGGACTTCGTCTGGTCCTGGAAGTCGACCCTCAATCCGCTGCTCGCCTCCGAGTACGCTTACCAGCTGTACTACATCAAGGGCGCCGAGCAGATGAACACCTTCACCAGCGATCCCAAGTGGGAGAACGCCTCCGACGAGGAGATCGCAGCCGAGTTTGAGCGGCTGTCCCAGGACTTCGGCGCCGTGGCTCTGGACGAGAAGACCCTCCAGGTCACCCTCGAGGCGCCGACCCCGTACTTCCTCTCCCTGACCGCTTTCCACACCTACTATCCGGTGCACAGGGCCAGCGTTGAGGCCAACCCCGAGGCGTGGTTCCGCGATACCAAGACCACCATCGGCAACGGCCCCTTCAAGATCGTCAGCTGGACCGAGAAGGAGAAGATCGTTGTCGAGCGGAACCCCAACTACTGGGACGCCAAGAACATCAAGCTCGACCGGATCGAGTTCTACCTGATCGAGGAAGAGTCCACGGTCACCACGATGTTTGAGAACGGTGAGCTCGACATCGTCGAGTCCGGCGTCAACGTCGCCGAGCTGGATCGCCTGAAGGCCGATTATCCGGACGAGCTGCACATTCTGCCTGACCTGGGCATCTACTACTACCTGTTCAACGTCGAGAAGGAGCCGCTGAACGACAAGCGGGTCCGCCAGGCCCTGACCTACGCCATCGACCGCCAGCAGATCGTGGAGCAGATCACCAAGGCCGGCCAGGTTCCCGCCTTCTCGCTCGTGCCCGAGGGCATTCCGGATCCGAGCGGCTCGGAGAACGACTTCCGGAAGAATGGCGGCGACTTCTTCACCGAGGACGTGCAGAAGGCCCAGCAGCTGCTCGCCGAGGCCGGCTACCCGAACGGCCAGGGCTTCCCGAAGCTGACGATCCTGTACAACACCTCTGAGGCCCACCAGAAGATCGCTGAGGCCATTCAGGAGATGTGGAAGAAGAACCTGGGCATCGACGTCGAGCTGACGAACCAGGAATGGGCCGTCTACCTCGACAGCCGTCAGACCGGCGACTATGAGATCGCCCGGGCCGGCTGGATCGGCGACTACATCGACCCGATGACCTTCATCGACATGTGGGTCACCGACGGCGGCAACAACGACACCAACTGGGGCAACCCCGAGTACGACCGGCTGGTCTCGATTGCCAAGAAGAGCGCCGACCCGGTCGAGCGCATGAAGGCCATGCACGATGCTGAGGCCCTCCTGATGGACGAGATGCCGATTCTGCCCATCTACCACTACACCCGGGTCGTCATGGTTTCGAAGAACGTCGAGGGGTGGTCGATGCCGCTGACCTCGCCGCTGAACCTGCGCGACGCTTCGATTAAGAAGTAACCCGTAAGAGTAGCCCCGGAAACCAGGACGGTGCAGGAAGCGCCACCGTGGCTTACCGCGGTGGCGCTTCCCACAATTCCGCCTCACCGGGATGGAGGGATACGATGGCCCGCTACCTGCTGCAACGCATCATCACCATGTTCGTGGTTGCCTTCGTTGTGGTGACGGCCACGTTCTTCTTGATGCGAGCGCTGCCCGGTGGTCCGTTCAGTTCGGAGCGGAACGTGCCGCCAGCGATCCTCAAGAACCTGGAGCGGCGGTACAACCTCAACAAGCCCATCCACGAACAGTACCTCGACTATCTGAAGGGCGTCTTGGTATGGGACCTGGGGCCTTCCTTCAAGTATAAGGGCCTCACCGTGAACGATGTCATCAACCGCGGCTTCCCGGTCTCGGCGAAGCTGGGTGGCATCTCACTGCTCCTTTCGATCATCGTCGGCATCCCGCTGGGGATCCTCGCCGCGATGAAACACAACGGCGTGACCGACCGAACGATATCCGGCCTGGCGATCTTAACGGCTGCGGCACCGAGTTTCGTCATAGCAGGCGTGCTGCAGTATGTCTTCGCGTATAGGCTGGGCTGGTTCCCGTCGGCGACCTGGGGCGACGGCAAGTTACGGTACATCGTCCTACCCGTCCTGGCGCTCTCCAGCTACAACCTGGCCTGGATCGTGAAGCTGACCCGGTCCAGCATGCTCGAGGTCATCAACCAAGACTATATCCGCACGGCGCGGGCCAAGGGACTGCGTGAGATCGTCGTCATCTACCGCCACATGATCAAGAACGCCATGGTACCCGTCATCGCCTCGCTGGCGCCGATGACGGCCAGCATCCTGACCGGCAGCTTCATCGTGGAGAACGTCTTCGGCATCCCCGGTATCGGCCGGGAGTTCGTTCAGTCCATCACCAACCGCGACTACACGGTAACGCTGGGCATGACGCTCTTCTTCTGCCTGCTGCTGGTGGGCTTCACGCTGATCGCCGACATCGTCCTGGCGTTCATCGATCCCCGTGTACGCCTGGAGAAGGAGGGGTAACGCAGAATGGCCATTCCCGCTGATCAGCGCTTTGCGCCCCTCCCCAACCGGCAGGAAGCGGCCGAGCGGATCACCACGCCGCCGATCAGCTTCGCCGCCGACGCCTGGCGCCGCTTCAAGGCGAACCCGCTGGCTCTGCTGGGCCTGATCACCATCGTCATCTTCCTGATCGCCTGCTTCATCGGCCCCCTCCTCACGCCCTGGGACCCGACCACGCAGTTCCTGGCCGGGCGTGACCAGCCGCCCTCGGCGCAGCACTGGTTCGGCACCGACGCACACGGCCGTGACCTCTTCGAGCGGACGCTTTACGGCGGCCGCATCTCCCTGGCCGTGGCCTTCTTCGCCGGCCTGCTGCAGCTGGTGGTGGGCGTGACCTACGGCGCCACCGCCGGCCTCCTGGGCGGCAAGTGGGACAACATCATGATGCGCATCGTCGACATCATCGATACCATCCCGCTCACGATCTACGTCATCCTGCTGGCCGTGATCATGGGGCAGGGGCTCACCTCGATCTTCGTCGCCATCGGCATTGTCTACTGGACCAGTATGGCGCGACTGGTACGGGCGCAGGTGCTGGCACTCAAGGAACAGGAGTTCATGCTGGCGGCGCGGGCCCTGGGCGCGGGCCGCAGGCGGCTCGTCTTCCGCCACCTGATCCCCAACGCCATGGCCCCGATTGTCGTCGAACTCACGTTCTCGATTCCGCGTGCGATGTTCACCGAGGCGTTCCTGTCGTTCATCGGCCTCGGCGTCAGCGCCCCGATGGCGTCCTGGGGCGTGCTGGCCTCCAACGGCTTCGAGGGCCTGCGCTCCTACCCGTGGGAGCTGGCCTTCCCGGCCGCGGCGATCATCATCGTCTCACTCGCCTTCAACTTCATCGGCGACGGTCTGCGTGACGCGCTGGACCCGAAGCTGCGCCGATAGGGAGGAACGGCCATGAACCCCATTCTCACCATCGAAGGACTCCGCACCACGTTCACGACCTACGCCGGCGAAGTACAGGCCGTGCGGGACGTGAACCTGACCGTGCGGGAGGGCGAGTGCCTGGCCGTCGTCGGCGAATCCGGCTCTGGCAAGAGCGTCACCATGCTCGCCGTGATGCGCCTGCTGGCCAGCAACGCCCGCACCGAAGGAAAGGCCATCTTCGGTGGCGTCGACCTGATCAGCCTCCCCGAGCGCGAGATGCGGAAGATCCGGGGCAAGGACATCGCCATGGTCTTCCAGGACCCCATGACGGGCCTCAACCCGACGCTGACCATCGGCCTGCAGATGCGGGAAGGCATGATGCAGCACCTGGGCCTCTCCCGCGCCGAGGCGGACAAGCGGTCCATCGAGCTGCTCAGTCTGGTGGGCGTGCCGGCGCCGGAGCGACGGCTCAAGCAGTACCCCCACGAGTTCTCCGGCGGCATGCGCCAGCGCGTGATGATCGCCATGGCGCTCGCCTGCAATCCCAAGCTGATCATCGCCGACGAGCCCACCACGGCTCTGGACGTGACGATTCAGGCCCAGATCCTGGACCTGCTGAAGCGGCTCCAGAAGGAGTTCAACAGCTCTGTTGTGCTCATCACCCACAACCTCGGCGTCGTCGCCGGCATGGCGGATCGCGTGGCGGTGATGTACGGCGGCCGCGTGGCCGAGGTGGGCACCGTGACCGAGATTTTCGAGGAGCCCCGGCATCCGTACACCTGGGCCCTGCTCCGGGCGGTGCCGCGCCCCGACCAGCCGCGTGCGCGGCTGGAGGCCATCGCAGGCTCCCCGCCCAACATGCTGCAACCACCGCCCGGGTGCCCCTTCCACCCCCGCTGCCCGTACGCCATGAACATCTGCGCCGCCGAGCAGCCCCAGATGACCAAGCTCAGCGACGAACACCAGGCGGCGTGCTGGCTGCTGCACCCGGACGCTCCGCCCGTCAACCCTGAGCAGGAGGTGTCGGAGCCGTGAACGAGCAGGCCAAGCCGCTCATCGAGGTCAAGAACCTCAAGATGCACTTTCCGATCACGGCCGGCTTCCCGATTCCCCGCCAGATCGGTGCCGTCCAGGCCGTCGACGACGTCAGCTTCTCGATCCGCCCCGGCGAGACGCTGGGCCTCGTGGGCGAGTCGGGCTGCGGCAAGACCACCGTCGGCCGCACGCTCCTCCGCCTCTACAAGCCCACCGCGGGCGAGGTCTACTTCGAGGGCAAGGAGATTGCCCACCTGCCCGAGAAGGAGTTCCTCCCCTACCGGCGCAAGATGCAGATGATCTTCCAGGACCCTTACGCTTCCCTTGACCCCCGCATGACGGCCGCCGACATCATCGGCGAGGCCATCGACATCCACAACCTGGCCACCGGCCAGGAGCGGATGGACCGGATCTACCACCTGCTGGAGTTGGTGGGCCTCCTGCCCGAGCATGCCAACCGCTTCCCCCACGAGTTCTCGGGCGGCCAGCGGCAGCGCATCGGCATCGCCCGGGCACTGGCCGTGGAGCCCCAGTTCATCGTGTGCGACGAACCGATCTCGGCGCTCGACGTCTCCATTCAGGCGCAGGTCGTGAACCTGCTGGAAGACCTGCAGGCCCAGCTGGGGCTGGCCTACCTGTTCATCGCCCACGACCTGGCCATGGTCAAGCACATCTCCCACCGCATCGCGGTGATGTACCTGGGTCGCATCGTCGAGTTGGCCGACAGCGACACGCTGTACCGGCACCCGATGCACCCCTACACGCTGGCGCTCCTCTCGGCTGCGCCCATTCCCGATCCGAAAATCGAAACCACCCGGCAGCGCATCCTCCTGGAGGGCGACCCGCCCAGCCCCGTCAACCCGCCCCCCGGCTGCCGGTTCCAGAACCGCTGCTCCTACGTGCAGGAGCGGTGCCGCACGGAGGACCCGCAGCTGGTGACCGTGGAGACGGGCCACGAGGTGGCCTGCCACTTCCCCGTGGGGAGCTGACCCCCTCGAGGCCCCGATTCCGACGGATAGATCAAAAGACCAGGGTGCTAATCCACCCTGGTCTTTCTCTGTCTGCGATGAACGGGCGAAGCGGCCGGACTCAGGCGATGAGGGCGGTCTGCAGCGCAAACTGTCCGATCAGGGCCGCCGCGCACGCGGCCGACGACAGTGCGGGACAGTTCCACGAAGCCCGGCGCTGGCCCACCAGCAGGAGCGCCAGCGGCAACAGAAGCGACCCGGCCAGCCAGAACCCCAGCGGGGCCTGCAAGGTGATGCCGCCCAGCAGCAGGCCGCGGCCCACGTCGGTGGCGGCCAGGAACGTGATGCCAAGGCCGGTGGCGATAGCCCGGACCGGGATCCCGTCGCAGTCCGCCTCCACCTCCACCTCATCGCGCTCCCCGCCGACGGCGCTGCAGAGCGCCAGGATGCCGAGGCCGCCCGCCAGTGCGGCCGTGCCCAGTGACGCGGCCAGCGAGAGCGCAGGCAGCTGGTCACCGCCCGTCTGGCAGAGGCTGGCGAAGAGCACCGCGATCAACCCCAGAATGGCCGCCTCCCGCCCGCGCTGGCGCCGGAGGTCGAACCGGACGCGCCGCAACCAGGTCCACGAGGCAACCAGGGCCATCGTCGCGTAGGGCAGGGCCAGGCCGAGCCAGACCCACCGCTCGGCGCCGCCGGCCAGCAGGGCGAGGCAGCCGAGCCCGGCCAGGGGGCCGGAGAGCATGCCTGCGACGCGCCAGCCCAGCGGCGGATGATCGCGCACCGGGCCGCTGCGGCTGTCCAGAAAGGCCAACACGGCCGAAAGGCCGAACGACCACGAGAGCAGCTGCAGCCCGACGGCGTGGAGGACATGTGACAAATCGAGCACCCCCTGAACGGCGGACGTTCTCACCTTCAGGGTAGCGCCCGATTCTATCACAATCCTTTCGCCGATATTGCCCAAACCTAACAGGGACAAAATCGTTACCTAAGGATACTATGCCTCGAACTTGTAGCCTATGCCCCAAATGGTCTTGACAAACTCGGGATGCCCGGGATCCCGCTCGATCTTCTCCCGCAGCCGGCGCACGCAGACCGTGAGGGCGGCCTCGTCGCCCGAGTAGTCGGAGTGCCACACTCGCTGCAGGAGCGCCTCGCGGCTAAAGACGTGGCCCGGGTGGCTGGCCAGGAGCCAGAGCAGGTCGAACTCCTTCGGCGTGAGCTCCACCGGCTGGCCCCGCACCACCACCGTGCGCGAGGAGCGGTTGATCTCGATGTCCCTGAACCGGAGCACCTGCTCCTCGGCGGCAGGCCGCGCCGGACCCGAGGTGCGGCGCAGGATCGCCTTGACGCGCAGCAACAGTTCGGAGAGGCGGAAGGGCTTCGTCAGGTAGTCGTCGGCGCCCACGTTGAAGCCGACCACTTTGTCCATCTCCTCGCCGCGGGCCGAGAGGATCAGCGTGGGGATGCTGTCCGTCGCTTGCAGCTGGGCCAGGACCTCGAAGCCGTCCATCTTGGGCAGCATGATGTCCAGGATCATCAGGTCGGGCTTGAGCGACTGTGCGAGGCGCAGCGCCTCCAGCCCGTCCTCCGCCCGGTAGACCTCGTACCCCTCCTGCTGCAGCGCCTGATCCAGCGCCTTCAGGATCTTCGGGTCATCATCCACCACCAGAATCCGCTTCTTCGTGCTCGCCATAGCCTCCGCTCCCTTGCTTTAGCCTCCGCTCCCTTGCTCCGACCAGGTCGGTAGCGTGAATGTGAAGGCAGCGCCGGCCCCGGGTTCCGACTCCACCCAGATCCGGCCGCCGTGCGCTTTCACCAGGGACGCCGAGAGCGCCAGCCCCAGCCCCCAGCCCTCCGGCCGACGCGCTCCGCCCTGCCGGAAAGCCTCGAAGATGACCTCCTGCTCCTCCCTGGGCACCCCGGGGCCCGTGTCCCGCACGGTCACGTGGAGCTCATCGCCCACCGGCCGGCACTCCACCGACACCCGCCCCCCTTCGGGGGTGAACTTGATGGCGTTGCTGAGCAGGTTCATAAGCACCTGCGACACGCGCAGGGGGTCGGCGGAGACCAGCGGCAGGCCCGACGGGCAGTCCACCGTGAGCCGGATCCGCTTTTTCTCCGCGAGCGGCTGCACCGTCCGGACGACGTCGCGGACGGGATCGGCGAGGTCCAGCATCTCCCGGAAGAGCTTCACCTTCCCCGCCTCGAGGCGGGAGTAGTCCAGCAGGTTGGTGATCATGTTCAGCAGCTTCTGGCTGGACTCCAGCACCTCGCTCAGGGACTCGCGCTGCTCCGGCTCCAGCCGCGGGTCGTTCAGGAGCAGTTCGGTGAAGGTGATGATCGAGGTCAGGGGCGTGCGGAGCTCGTGGGAGATCATGGTGAGGAACTCCGATTTGTAGCGGGAGGCCCGCTCCAGGGCCTGGTTCGCCTCCTCCAGCTCCCGCGTGCGTTCCGCCACCTTCTGCTCCAGGCCGGTGTAGAGCTCACGCAGCCGGTCTGACATCTGCTCGAAGGCGTCGGCCACCACCGCCGTCTCGTGGTTGGCCCGGAGGGGCCGCAGCCGCTCCTTGCTGATGAGGAACTGGCCCATGCCGACGCTCGTGGCCACCGCCGCCAGCTCCTCCAGCGGGGCGGCGATCTGCTGCCGGAGGATGATCCAGATCAGGCCGAAGCAGAACAGCGCCAGAAAGACGACGAAGGCGGCGAGCCGGATCGACTCGGCCCGCGCGGCGGCCAGCGTTTCCCGCATGGGCAGCGTCACGCTGATGGCCCCCGCCAGGTCCCCGAGCTTCAGGCCCTCCTTGGGGTAGCCCGTGGGGTCCAGCTCGCCCTTGGGCTCGCCGTGGCAGCGGAGGCACGACTCCTCGGCCCGGAGGGCCATCACGTAGCGGAACGCCGGCGTGCCGTCCTCCAGGGTCACCCGCTGCCACACCTCGTTGTTCTCGTCGCTCTGGAGGAAGTACTCGAGGGCGGCGCGTTCGAACTCGTCCGGTGCGTTCTCGGGGATGCGGGGCACCAGGTTCGTCTGCTTCACCTGCGACTTGGAGAGGTCCTCGAAGATGTCGCTGACCCCCCGGCCCACGTCGGCGGGCTCCAGCGGGCGGGCCTCGCCGTGGACGTACTCGCCGCCGCTGGAGCGGGAGATGAACGAGCGCGTCGCCTGCTGCTGCTTGGCCACGAGGCTCGCCTTGGCGAGGAGGTCGGCGTCGGCCTGCCGCTGCTGGTAGGCGAAGTCCCAGGAGAGAGCGATGAAGAGCACCGCGAGCACCAGGCCCGTGATGCCCACCATGAACTTCGCCGTCAGGCTGCGCATGAGACCACTTCCCTTGTCCCTATCATACCTTGCCTCCCCCGGGCGCACCATCCGACCCTCGACCCATCAGGGGACCATCACACCCACCGTTCGGTCCCCGCCGCAGTCACCATGCCATAGACCAGCGGCCGCTCGGCCGGCTTCTCAGGACCGATCCGGTAGGCCCCCTGCAGCCGCGCCTGCGCCTCGGCCAGGCGGGCCTCCGAGTTGACGTGCAGCTCCGCCAGCACGTCGCCCGGCGCCACGGCCTCGCCCACCTTCTTGCGGAGGACGACGCCGACGCCCAGATCGATGGGCGCCCCCTTGGTCTCCCTTCCGGCGCCCAGCATCATGGCCGCCACGCCCACCTCCAGCGCCTCGATGGACTGCACGAAGCCGCCCTCGCTGGCCACGACCGGCACCACCCGCCGGGCCCGAGGCAGTTTCACCGGCTGCCGGATGTAGGTGGAGTCGCCCCCCTGGGCCTCGACCATCTCGATCAGCTTGTTCAGGCCGCGCCCCGAGCGCAGGGCACGCAGCAGCTGCTGGCGCGCCTCGGCCTCGTCCGCCGCCACCCCGGCGAGGCGGAGCATCTGCGCACCGAGCCGGAGGCAGATCTCCTCCAGGTCTTTCGGGCCGAAGCCGCGCAGGGTTTCGATCGCCTCCGCGACCTCCAGCGCGTTGCCCACGGCGTGGCCCAGCGGCTGGTCCATGTCGGAGATGATGGCGGCGACCTCCCGCCCCACCTGCCGGCCGATGGCCACCATGGTCTCGGCGAGGCGGAAGGCGTCGTCGAGGTTCTTCATGAAGGCGCCCGAGCCGACCTTCACGTCGAGCACCACCGCGTCCGCACCGCCGGCGATCTTCTTGGACATGATCGACGACGCGATGAGCGGAATCGAGTCGACCGTGGCGGTCACGTCCCGCAGGGCGTACAGCTTCTTGTCGGCGGGCACCAGGTTGCCCGTCTGGCCCGCCACGGCGCAGCCGACGCGGTTCACCTGGTCGACGAACTCCTCCTTGGTGAGCTCCACCCGGAACCCGGGGATCGACTCCAGCTTGTCGATGGTGCCGCCCGTGTGCCCGAGCCCCCGGCCGGACATCTTGGCCACCGGAGCGCCGCAGGCCGCCACCAGCGGAACCAGCACCAGCGAGACCTTGTCACCCACGCCGCCGGTGGAATGCTTGTCGACCTTGCGGCCACGGATCGCCGAGAGGTCGATCATGTCGCCCGACTCGGCCATCGCCATCGTCAGGTCGGCGGTCTCGCGGGCCGTCATGCCCTGGAAGCACACGGCCATCGCCCATGCCGACATCTGGTAATCGGGCACCTCGCCCGAGACATACCCCGCAATGAGGCTCCGGATTTCCTCGGTGGTCAGTTCCTTACCCATACGCTTGCGGTAGATGATGTCGTATGCGCGCACTCTTGACTCCTCCTTCGAAACCAATGCCCCTTAACCTTTCGACCGTCTGGCAAGCGGTTCCTGTCGAACGCCCATCTCTGGATATCGCGCCGCTGCCACACCTTGCCACGCCTTCCGGTAGCGTACCCCATTCGGCCCGGTCGGCACCCGCGTACACGGCCGGGCCGACTCGGACTTATCCGGTCCCGGGAGGCCGCACCCCCTGTTGCCGTGTGCGGCCGGCCCAACGCCCGCCGCATGCAAAAGTGGAGGGCATCCCTGCCCTCCACTGGTTTGCCGTCTGTACCCCCGCTCGGGCGGCTAGCGCCCCTGCTTCAGCCGCTGCAGCACCTCGGCGTTGATCTCCTTCCCCTTGGCCACCCGCGCCCGGATGAGCGGGTCGAGGTACTGCTTGCGGAGCCGGATCGACTTGGGCGTGACCTCCACCAGTTCGTCGTCGTCGATCTGCTCCAGTGCCTCTTCCAGCGTGAGCAGGCGGGGCGGGTCCAGCAGCAGCTTCTCGTCAGAGCCCGCCGCCCGGATGTTGGTGAGGTGCTTCGTCTTGCAGACGTTCACGTCGATGTCCTGCCCGCGGTTGCTCTCGCCCACCACCATCCCCACGTACACCTCGGTGCCGGGCTCGATGAAGAGCGTTCCCCGGTCCTGCAGCTGGTAGAGGGCGTACTGCGTGGCCACGCCCGCCTCCGAGGCCACCAGGGAGCCCCGCGTGCGGGTCGGGATGTCGCCCCGGTACGGCCCGTAGTCGTAGAAGACGTGGTGCATGATGCCGTAGCCGCGGGTCATGGTGAGGAACTCCGAACGGAAGCCGATGAGGCCCCGGGCGGGGATGATGAACTCCAGGCGCACGTTGCCGTTGCCGTGGTTGACCATGTTGGTCATCTCGGCCTTGCGCGTGCCCAGCGCCTCCATGACCGTGCCCATGTACTCCTCGGGCAGGTCGATGATCAGCTGTTCCAGCGGCTCCAGCCGGTTGCCGTTTTCGTCCTTGCGGAAGATCACCTTCGGCTTGGAGACCGCCAGTTCGTAACCCTCGCGGCGCATGGTCTCGATGAGGATCGAAAGGTGCAGCTCGCCGCGGCCGGAGACGATGAAGGCGTCAGGGGAGTCGGTCTCCTCCACCCGCAGGGCCACGTTCCGCTCCAGTTCCTTGAAGAGGCGTGCCCGCAGGTGGCGGGAGGTGACGTACTTGCCCTCCCGGCCGGCGAAGGGCGAGTCGTTGGTGCGGAAGGTCATCTGCATCGTCGGCTCGTCGACCTTGATGGGCGGCAGCGGCTGCGGGTTCTCGGGATCGGTGATGGTCTCGCCGATGTTCACGTCCTCCAGGCCGGTCATGGCGATGATGTCGCCCACCGACGCCTCCTCGAGGGGCACCCGCTTCAGCCCCTGGAAGCCGAAGAGCTGCGCCGCGCGGAACCGGACGACGCTCCCGTCCAGCTTCGCCACCGCCACCTGCTGGCCGGCCTTCACCGTACCCTGCCGGATGCGGGCAATGGCGACGCGCCCCACGTACTCGTCGTAGTCCAGCGAGGTGACCATCGCCTGCAGCGGGGCGTCCGGGTCGCCCTCGGGGCAGGGGATGTGCTCCAGGATCGTGTCGAAGATGGGCCGGAGATCCTTCCCCTCCTCATCCAGGCTGTACGTCGCCACGCCGTCGCGCGCCGAGGCGTAGATCACGGGGTACTCCAGCTGGTCATCGTCCGCGCCTAACTCGATGAACAGGTCGAGGATTTCGTCCTCCACCTCGGCGATCCGCCGGTCGGGGCGGTCGATCTTGTTGATCACCACCACCGGCTTCAGGCCCGCCTCCATGGCCTTGCGCAGTACGAACTTGGTCTGCGCCATCGGCCCCTCGGCCGCGTCCACGACCAGGAGGCAGCCGTCCACCATCGTCATGATCCGCTCGACCTCGCCGGAGAAGTCCGCGTGTCCGGGAGTATCCACGATGTTGATCCGTACGCCCTTGTAGATGATCCCGGTGTTCTTGGACAGGATGGTGATGCCCCGCTCCCGCTCCAGCTCGTTGGAGTCCATCACGCGCTCGGCGACCTGCTCGTTGGCGCGGAACGCGCCGGACTGGCGGAGCAGACCGTCGACCAGCGTGGTCTTGCCGTGATCGACGTGGGCGATGATCGCCACATTGCGCAGGTCCGTTCGCTTCATGTGTCATCGCGCTCCTTAGGCGAAGTCTGCCCACCTGAATCAGGGTCCACAACGCAGGACCCAATTCTCGTATTATACGGGGAGTGCCATAAAAAGTAAAGCACACGTCACGCCGGTAGCAATCCGGCCCGCCGTGCCGTACTGATGGGTGAGACCCGGGCGGGCTCCGGGCGCCTGCCGACCAGAGGAGCGATCCTATGTTATGGGCCGATCGGTATGGCAGTCTCCCCCGTGGCACATCCGGCGGACCGGTTTCCCCGAGGCCTGGCGGCTGGTGCGCATGGAGCGGGTGCAGTACAGGCCGGTCGAGGTGGGTCTGCTGGACAGCGGCGTCGACTTGAAGCACCCGTACCTGCGGCACCTGCTGGGCCCGGGCATCAACCTCCTGAGCCCCGGCAAGCCGCCCCAGGACGAGCACGGCCACGGCACCCACATCGCCGGCATCCTGGCGGTGGCTTCCGGGGCCCTGCAGCGGGAGCGACCGGTGTGGCCGCCGCCGCTGCGCATCCGGCCGGTGAAGATCTTCGACCGGAAGGGCGTGGGGCGCATCGCCGACATCGTGGCGGGACTCCGGTGGTGCCTGGAGCAGGGATGCGAGATCGTGAACCTCAGCTTCGGCACCGACCGACAGGCCAGCGAGCAGCTGGCCCGGGCGATCCGCACCCTGGACCGGTACGGCATCCTGCTGGTGGGGGCGGCAGGCAACGACGGACGCGCCGGCAGCGTTGACACGCCGGGGGTCTACCCGGAGGTCGTCGCGGTGGCGGCCTCCAACCGCCGCGACCGGCTGGCCCGCTTCTCCAGCCGCGGGCCGGAGGTGGATCTCGTGGCCCCCGGCACCGGGCTCTTCTCACTGCTCCCGGGCGGGGCATTCGGCTATATGAGCGGCACCTCCATGGCCGCACCTCACGTGACGGCCGCGGCGGCCCTGCTGCTCCAGGTGCGCCCCGGCCTCGGACCGGCAGCCATCCGCGCCCGTCTCAAGGCCACCGCCGAGTGGCTGCCGGAGGTTCCGGTCTCCGCCCAGGGCGCTGGCCTGCTCCGGGCAGACCGGCTGCTGCGCGCGGAAGTGTGAAGGGGCCGCCTGCAGGAAGGCGGCCCCGCTATGCTGGCGACTTCTGGACGAGCCGGGGGAGGGCTACCCCGACCGGACCCTGCTCATCCTCGGCAAGCACGACGCCACGGGAAACATCAAGAAGTCGATGACGGCATGGGGGCGGGACGGGCGTGGCGTTCCATCTGGTGCGGGGAGCCCGGCACAACGCGAATCAGGATGCGCCGGAGGAGACCAACCGGATCATCCGGGAGTCTGTGCAGCAGAGATGAGCAGCCCCGTGCGACTCGAGTTCACCCCAGAATGGCCCGTCCGGGCGTGGTTAGGCGAACTTACCCCTGCGCGATCAGGCGCTCCGACCAGCGAAGCGCCTTTCTTGCTGTGATCGCGGCTTACCGATCGACCAGCATCCAGGTCTCGTCCAGGTCCAGCACGGCCTCGGGGTGGATGAGGCGCACGGTGATCTCGTCGGCGGCCCGCATCGCCGGCGACGCCTCGTCCGCGAACAGGTAGCTGACCCCTTGCTTGCCCTCGCCGATGTGCCCGCCTCCGGTCTGCATGTTCGTCACCGTCTCCCCACCCGGGCCGATGAACTCCACCTTCGGAATCGAGTAGGTCGGAGTCACCCGCGGCAGGCGGTCGGGTTTCATGATCTCGAAGCTGACGCCCCGTTCATCCACCTTGTGCAGGCGGTAGGCGCCGTCGTAGAACGGCATCACCACCAGGTCAGCCGGCTCCACCACGACCTCCTGCCCGCCGAACTGGCCCCACGGAATCACCGCCTCCAGCACCTGCTCGGTTGCGAACCCGATGCCGTGGAGTTTCAGGCGGACCGGGACGGGCCACTCGTCCGGCGGCTCGAAAGTGGCGATGAAGCTGCCGTCCGGTTCCCGGTCAAAATCGACCATGTCTCGGGCCGTGTCGCCGAAGACCAGGTCGGCGCCGAGAGCGGGGTCGTGCTCACCGGGGAGCAGCGTGATACGGCCGTGCAGCCTGGCCTGCCCGACGCTCACCTCCAACCGGTCCACCCGCAGCGTGCGGCCCAGCCCGGTGCCCTCCAGGTCGAGCGGGAACTGCTCCGGCGCGGGGTCCAGGTACTCCTCCCGCACAGGCAGTTCGAACACCAGCGGGGCGTAGTGCGTGCCGGGCTCGGCGAGGTCGCGTTTGGCGGGCGTCATCGCATACCACTTCGTGACCTCCACGGTCACGGCATCGGCGGAAAGCGGCCGCTCCACCGGGGGCAGGATCATCACCTGGTGGAACCCCTCGGCGGAGAACGCTCCATATCCGTGCCAGTAAGGATTCGGCCCCCAGTCTCCCATCCCGATGCCCCAATCCGTCTCAATCCAGGTGGCCATGAAGGGACTGCCCGTGGTCGTGTAGAGCACGTACGTCCGGAGCGGGCTGTACCAGACCGCATCCAGCCTCACCCGGGCGTCGGTGTCCGGAATGGCGAACGTGCGGTCCAAGGCCACCACCAGCCCCTCCTGCTCCGCCCGGGCCCATCCGGGAATCGCCCTGCGGGCATACTCGGCCGGCTCCTCGACCCGCTGGGAGCCGTAGGTGCCCGGCTTGTAGCCCGAACTGCAGCCCGCCAGCAACAGCAGAATCACCAACCACAGGAGCGTTCGCATCGTCTGCCCTCCCTCCGGGTCCATTCTATAGACCGCCACACCACGTCTGGCGTTCTTCCCGCGCCTGTCCCACTTTTCTTCCACCGAACCGTAGCCATTGCAAAGGGCCGTGCCCACACGGGCACAGCCCCGCTCCAACGAGAGGGCGCCCCGGTGGGCGCCCGGACTAGCTGACAGGCCCGGGGTAGTAGTAATCCTGCCCCTGCACCACTTGAAAACCCACCGAGGTGTAGAGTTGCAGCGCCCGGGCGTTTCTCGCCTCCACTTCCAGGAACACCGCGCAGCCCTGGGCCGCGAGCCGGGCGACGACGGTCTCGAGCGCCCGCCGCCCGATGCCCCGGCCCTGGAAGCGGGGGAACACCGCGAACCCGTAGAGCCACGCTTCGGCTCCACTCCGCTGCACCCGGATTTTGCCCACGGCGGTTCCCTCGTGCAGGATCATGTACGTGGTTGTGCCGGGTTCCTGAAGCATCCGGCGGTTCATGCTCCGTGCGTCGGCTTCGTCCGTCCCGAATGCCTCGACATCCAGGCGGACCTGCGTCTCCACGTCTTCAGGAGTGGCAGGGCGAAGGAGGCCCGGATCCGCCGCCGGAAGGGTGGCGCCCGCCCACTTCATCTGGTGCTCGGTGAAGGCATACCGGGCGCCCTGCTTCCGGAGAAACGCCCGTCCGGCCTCGGAAGCCGTGGGGCTGTTCAGCAGAATCTCCGTGAAGCCGGCCTTGCGGCAGTAGTCCATCGCCTGGTCGTAGAGCGCCTGAAAGTGCCCCCGCCGCCGCACGTCCGGATGCACCATCCCGCACAGTTCCACTGTGGAACCGAAGCCGTAGACACCGAGAAAACCGATCAGGCGCCCGTCCTGATACCGCAGGAAATCCGGATCGGTGCGGTCGGTCCGCCTCAGGCAGTCCCAGTTGAGTTTCAGCGCGATACCATCGTGCGCCTCCACCGCCTGCTGAAGGGCGGCAACCGCAGCCTGCTGCGTTTCGGTTAGCATGCAGACACTCCCGTACGGAACCCGAATTGACTACCCGCCGAGCGCTTACCAGCGCCGCCGTTGTGGTATATACCACCTCAGGAAGTCCACCCCGGCGTTACAGCGGCAGATACGCCTGAAACAGCTCGCCCTTCTTCACCAGGTTGTGCACCGAGAGCCCCAGCAGCCGCACCTTCCGCCCCTCCCACTCCACCCGGCTGAAGATTTCCCTGGCGACCCGGCCGATGGTGCGGGCGTCGCTGGTGGGCATGGGCAGGGTCTGGCTGCGGGTGATCTGCAGGAAGTCGCCTTCCTTGGGCCCGCGCTCGACGAAGACGTTCCACTTGATCTTCACCGTCACCGTGCGGGCGGCCAGCCCCTGCCGCTGCAGCTCCGCCGCCAGGTTGTCAGCATACCGTTCCAGCAGCTCCATCAGGTAGGCCCGGTCGGTCTGGTCGACGGGGAAGGTGTTCTCCTCGCCGATGGACTTGGCCTCCCGGTACGGCACCACCGGACTCGGGTCGATCCCCCGGGCCAGCTCCACCAGCTCGTCGGCCCGCTTGCCGAAGTGCTTCCGCAGGGTCTCCAGGTCGTAGGCCAGCAGGTCCCGGCAGGTGAAGATGCCCAGGGCGTTCAGCGCCTGCTCCGTGGCCGGCCCCACGCCCCACAGCCTGCGCACCGGCAGGGTGGGGAGCAGCTGCTGCGCCCGCTCCCAGGTGATCACCGTGAGGCCGTCGGGCTTCTGCATGTCGGAGGCCAGCTTGGCCAGGAACTTGCAGTACGAGACGCCCGCAGAGCCGGTGAGCTGCAGCTCCGCCTTGATGGCCGCCTTCAGCTCCCGGGCCACGTGCACGGCGTCCTGACCCGACACGTCCAGGAAGGCCTCGTCAATCGAGAGCGGCTCGATCACGTCTGTAAACCGCCGCATGATCGCGCGCACCTGCCGGCCCACCTCGGCGTACTTGGCGTGGTTGGGCCGGATGAAGATCGCCTGGGGACAACGCCTGAGGGCCTCGCGCGAGGGCATGGCGGAGCGCACCCCAAAGCGGCGCGCCTCGTACGAGCAGGTGGACACCACGCCCCGGGAGTTGGGGAAGCCGCCCACGATCACGGGCTTTCCCCTCAGGTGCGGGTTGTCCCGCTGCTCGATGGAGGCGAAGAACGCGTCCATGTCCAGGTGGATGACCCAGAGGTCCTTCCTCACTGCAGCGCCTCCACCAGCGACTTGAAGTGCCGCCCCCGCTCCTCGAAGTTCCGGTAGGCGTCAAACGAGGCGCAGGCGGGGGAGAGCAGCACGGTGTCTCCCGAGACGGCGGCAGCCCGGGCGAGAGCCACCGCCTCGGCCATGTCGGCCGCCCGGTGCACCGGCCCGGTGTAGCCGCCCCGTCGCACCGCCTCCTCGATCTTGGGGGCGGTGGGCCCCGTCAGGATCAGGCATTTCACCTTTTCCTTCACCAGCGGGGCGATGGGGTCAAAGCGGATGCCCTTGTCGGACCCGCCCGCGATGAGCACGATCGGCGCGGGCAGCGTCGAGAGCGCCGCCACCGCCTCGGTGGGCGACGTGGCCTTGGAGTCGTTGTACCACTTCACTCCGTCCAGCACCCGCACCGGCTCGATGCGGTGCTCGACGCCGGTGAAGCGGGTCAGCACCTCGCGGACGGCCGAGAGCGGCGCGCCTGCGAGGTAGCAGGCCGCCATGGCGGCCAGGACGTTCTCCTGGTTGTGCAGGCCGGGCAGTCTGAGCTCCTCCACCAACAGAGTGGGAAGCTCCTGGCCGCCCCGGCGCCAGACCAGCTGGCCGTCCCGGATAAAGGCGGCGTCCCTGCCGCCGGGGTCGCCCCGACGGCTGAAGAGCACCACCCGGCTGCGGGCCTCGTCCGCAAAGGAGCGGACGAGGGGGTCGTCCGCGTTCAGCACCAGCCAGTCGGCTGGCGACTGGCAGCGGAAGATCCCCTTCTTCGCCTCCACGTACTCCTCCATGGTGGCGTGCACGTCCAGGTGGTTGGGGCTGATGTTGGTGATGACGGCGATGTGGGGCGAGCGGCGCACGAGCTGGAGCTGGAAGGACGAGAGCTCCAGCACCACCACGGCCTCGGGCGGAATCGCCTCCACCTTCTCGATGAGCGGCGTGCCGATGTTGCCGCCCACGTGGATCTCGCGGGCAGAGGCGCGCAGGATCTCGCCGATCAGCGTGGTCGTGGTGGTCTTGCCCGCGCTGCCCGTCACCCCGATCACGGGGGCGCGGCAGAGGTCGAGCACCAGGCCGATCTCGCCGGAGATCACCGCGCCCCGCCGCCGGGCCGCCTCGATTTCCGGCAGGTGCTTGGGCATGCCCGGGGTGAGGAAGATGAGGTCGTGGTCGGCCAGGGGGGCCAGGTATCCCTCGCCCGTCACGAGCCGCACCCCGAGCCGGTGAAGCTCCGCCGCCCGCTCCCCGAGCTCCGCGGCGGACCGCCGGTCGCAGGCGGTGACGCTGACCCCCTTGTGAACCAGGTAACGAATCAGCGCCAGGTTGGAAACCCCGATGCCCACGACGGCCGCACGACGCTGCAGTTCCATCCCGGATGACCTCCCGGTTGACGCTGACTGATTCTGCCCGCCCGCTGGTCACCGCCCGCCGTGCGGCCGGCCTGGCCTCTGGCAACACCCACACGGCGGCTCGCTCCCTGCGGGACTGTCCGGAGCCGGCTTCACGCGCCGGCCCCGGACAGGCGTGTTCTTACCCCTGCGCCAGTAGCCGCTCGATGCGGTCCAGCCCCTCGTCGATGCGCTCCATCGACGTGGCGTAGGAGAAGCGGATGTAGTTCGGCGCGCCGAAGCCCGTCCCCGGTACCACGGCCACCTGGGCGTGCTCCAGAATCACCTCGGCGAGGTCGTCCGAGGTCTCGATCTTGCGCCCGGCGACCGTCTCGCCGAAGAGGCCGGAGACGTTGGGGAACAGGTAGAACGCCCCCTGCGGGGCCACCTTCACCGAGAAGCCCGGCAGCCGGTTCAGCCGCTCCATCATATGCCTGCGGCGGCGGTCAAACTCCTGCCGCATCTGCTCCACGGGCTCCTGGCTGCCCGTGAGGGCCGCAACCGCGGCGGCCTGGGAGATGGAGCTCGGGCCGGAGGTCGACTGCGACTGCAGGTCGGCCATCGCCTTGGCGAAGATGCGCTCGGAAGCCGTGTACCCCATGCGCCAGCCGGTCATGGCGTACGCCTTGGAGAGGCCGTTCACGGTGATGGTCCGCTTCTTGACCTCCTCGCCGAAGCTGGCGATGGAGACATGCTCGGCGCCGTCGTAGAGCAGCTTCTCGTAGATCTCGTCGGTGACGATGATGAGGTCCCGCTCCACCGCCAGCGCCGCGATCTCCTCCAGGTCCTTCCGGGTGAGCACTGCTCCCGTGGGGTTGCTGGGGCTGTTGAGGTTGATGGCCCGGGTGCGGTTGGTGAGCTTCTCCCGGATCATGTCGGCGGTGATGCGGAATCCGGTGGATTCATCGGTCTCCACCACCACGGGCACGCCGCCGGCCAGGCGCACAATCTCGGGGTAGGAGACCCAGTACGGGGCCTGGATGATCACCTCTTCGCCGGGATCCAGGATTACCTGGTAGGCGTTGTAGAGCGACTGCTTGCCTCCGTTGGAGACGACGATTTCATCGGGGTGGTATTTCAGGCCGTTGTCGCGTTCCAGCTTCGCACAGATCGCCTTCCGCAACTCCAGGGTTCCTGCGGAGGGGGTATACTTGGTTTTTCCCTGCTGGATGGCGGCGATACCTGCAGCCTTGATGGCGTCCGGGGTGTCGAAGTCGGGTTCCCCCACCGAAAAATTGACGACGTCGATGCCCTCGGCTTTCATCTGCTTCGACCTGGCGTCAATCGCCATGGTCGGAGAGGGCGACAGGATTCGGGCCCGGGCTGACAAACGCATGCGCATACCACCCCTTTGCATCCCTTGCATCTTCGGCCGGCTCTCGGAATCTTATCACTAGGACAGTATACACGTTCGAACCACGGCTGGAAAGTTGCTCCCGCTCCAGGGATCTGCAAGCGGCCCCTGGCGGCGGTCCCCCTGCCAGGGGGAGACCGCCACCCGGGGCCGCTGCCCTGTCGTGAGGCGGCGCTACCGCTCGGCGTAGAACCGCTCCAGCGCCCGCACGATCGCCTCCGCGGCGGCCTTCTGGAAGGCCGGGTCCACGGTGCGGGGGCCCTCCGTCGGGTTGTTGATGAACGCGACCTCCACCAGGGCCGACGGCGCCAGCGTGTTGCGGGTGACGAACATGGTGTCGTCGAACACGCCCCGGTCCCGGGTGCCCAGGGCCGCCACCAGCTCCTCCTGAAGCAGCTGGGCCAGTTCCCGGGAGCGGGCGCCGTTGAGCGTGGCGCTGGTGTAGTAGACCTCTGTGCCCTGAGAGAGGCTCTCGCCCGAGTTGTGGTGCAGCGAGAGGAACAGGTCAACCCCCAGGGCGTTGGCGAGCATCGTCCGGTACTGCAGGTCCAGCTGGTCCCAGGGCTCGCCGTCCACGGCGTTCAGGAACTGTTCGGGCGCCACCCGCCGGTCGGTGGCCCGGGTCATGTAGACCACGGCCCCCTTCTCCGCCAGCAGCGCCCGCAGCCGGAGCGCGACGTCGAGGTTCACGGCCTTCTCCACCACGCCCACGTTGCGGCTGACGGCGCCGCCATCGTCGCCGCCGTGGCCGGGATCGAGCATGATCACCTTGCCGGCCAGGCCCGGCGGGTAGATGACCAGGTCGTACCCGCCGTCAGCGGCCTTCAGCGCGAAGGGCCGCTTGCTGGCCACCGCCACCCGGACCCCGGTGGCATGCTGCACCACCTGCAGGCCCGCGGGCACCTCGACCGGCCCCAGTACGGCGCCGGGGAAGTCCACGAAGATCTGTCCGTCCGCCGCGCGGGCCTCCGGCCGCACCGCTGCGCTCAACTGGAAGTGCACGACCCGGTTCTCACCCGCCGTCTCCTGCCGGATCCCGGCCAGCACCGGCCGCAGGGTGATGAACAGGTTGCCGCTGAGGCTCGCCTCCACCGTCACCTGCGGCTCGCCGCTGAGCGCGAGGCGCAGGCCGTCGGCGGTCACGGTGGCGCTCGTCACCCCCAGGAGGTTCAGCGGCATGGTCCGCTCGGCGGTGAGGCCGGTGGCGAAGGGAATCCACAGCGCGCCGTTCTGCAGCACCGGCTCGCCGAGGGGCTGGTCCGGCGCCGCCACCTCGAGGCGGTAGACGCCGAGGGCGGTCTGGCTCATGCTCACCTTGAAGCCCTGCGAGGCGGTCGGGGAGCCGCCGGCCGGCTCCTCTGCGGGCGGCGTGCTGCGCTCCCGCACGAAGCCGGCGCGCGTCCAGCCCACCTGCCCCGACGCCCGCCGCACCTTCACCCAGCCGGTGTCGTGCTCCAGCACCTCCACCGGCTCACCGGGCGGCAGCTCGTCCAGCACCCGCGCCGACACCGCGGGGATCAGGTAGAGGGTGGCGCCCCTCTCCCCCACCACCGCCTCGCCCTCGGCCGGTGCGGCCGTGCTGGCGGGTTGCGGCGCCTGCCGTGCGAGGCTCCAGCCCGTCTCGCTCACCTGGATGCGCAGGTCGCCGTCGGTCACCTCAGCCAGCGAGCCGGGCAGCCAACCCCAGCGGCCCTGGGGCGAGACCACCCGCAGCCAGCCGCCGCTGGCGTCCAGGAGCTGCAGGGACTCGCCGGGCCAGACGGTGTCCGTCCGGCGCGCCTCGCTGTTGGGGCCGGCGTAGATGCCCGTCTCGGCGGAGACCCGCACCACCTTGCCCGGCTGCACGGCGGGCGCCGTGGGCGGTGTGAAGGCGATGTCGGGCACGGTGCCGGCGGGTGCGGCGGGCGGCGGCTCAGGCTGAGGAGCCGGGGCGGGCGCCGTGCCCGAGCCCGGCTGCGTGCCCGCATCGGGCGGCGTCGCCTGCTGCACGTACTGGGAGAACACCCAGCCCTCGGTGCCGTCACTGAGCTGAACGCGCCACCACTCCGGGATCATCTCCAGCAGGCGCACGTACTGCCCCTGGTACAGCCGGGTCAGAACCGGGGCGTCCAGCGACGGCTCCCGGCGGACGTTGAGCACGTCGGTATCCACCACGGCGTAGCGCATCTCGTCTTCCAACAGCACCCGGGAAAACCAGCCGGCCACCCAGCCCTCCAGCCCGGAGTCCAGCCGGATCCGATACCACTGTCCCTCCCGGCCCAGCACGGTGGCCTCCTGGTCGAAGCCGAGCCCGCCGAGGATGGCGTACTCGGTGCCAGGACCGGACCGGACGTTGAGGCCGTCCTGGTCGATGGGGCGCAGGGTGGCGGCCTCTGCGGGAACGGGAATCAGGCAGGCCAACAACAGCGCTGCGGCGGTGAGTCGCTTCACAGCACCACTCTCCTCAACTAGCCGTATGAATAACCTCATGCCTAGTTAGACGAAGCCTGGACGATGTGGTTCCATCTATTACAAACTTCGCCTACTCCTTTCCATCCCTGACCGTCTGGCTCCTTCGGTCTGGGGCAACGTCCTGCAAATGGTCATCAGGCGAAGGCTGCTGACCCAAAGTGCTACACCGCGGGCTGGCCATGACCTCTTTGGCTCATTTGAGTACGGCCTGTGAAAAACATCACATGGGCCGGTGCGGGGGCTGCGCTATACCGGAGACGAGCATTCGCAAAGGAGCTGAGGCACGTGTTCTGCAACCAGTGCGAGATGACCGCCCACGGCACCGGCTGCACCAAGGTGGGCATCTGTGGGAAGGACGAAAACATCCAGGCCCTGCAGGAGAACCTGATCTACGCCCTGAAGGGCATCGCGGCCTACACGTACCACGCCCGTGAACTGGGCTACACCGACCCCGAGATCGACGCCTTCTTCGCCGAGGGGCTCTACTCCACGCTCACCAACGTGGACTTCGACCTGAACCACTTCCTGGAGCTCAACATGAAGGCGGGCCAGATGACCATCCGGGCCATGACGATGCTGAAGAAGGCCCACACCGACAACTTCGGCGAGATGGTGCCGACGCAGGTTCCCACCGGCACGGTCGCCGGCCCGGCCATCGTGGTCACCGGCCACAACCTGAAGGCGCTCTACGAGCTGCTGAAGCAGACCGAGGGGAAGGGCATCCACATCTACACCCACTCCGAAATGCTGCCGGCCCACGCCTACCCGGGCCTGAAGCGGTTCCCGCACCTGGTGGGCAACCTTGGCGCCGCCTGGTGCGACCAGAAGAAGCTCTTCGCTGAATTCCCCGGTGCGATCGTGGGCACCTCCAACTGCGTGCAGATCCCGCTGGACAGCTACAAGGACCGCATCTTCACCGTGGGCGCCAGCCGGCTGCCGGGCGTGCCGCACATCGAGAACTGGGACTTCACCCCGGTGATCGAGAAGGCGCTGTCGTTGCCGCCCTGCGAAGAGCGGCCCGGAGAGGTGACGCTCACCACCGGCTTCGCCGACACAAACGTCCTGCCGATGGCCGACAAGATCCTTGAGGCCGTGAAGGCGGGCAAGATCCGGCACTTCTTCGTGGTGGGCGGCTGCGACGCGCCCGGATCGCTGGGCAACTACTACCGGGAGTTCGTGCGGCAGACCCCGCCGGACACGCTGGTCCTCACGCTGGCCTGCGGCAAGTTCCGCTTCAACGACCTCGACCTGGGCACCATCGACGGCATCCCCCGCCTGCTGGACCTGGGCCAGTGCAACGACGCCATCGCCGCCATCCGCATCGCCGCCGCGCTGGCCGAGGCCCTGGGCTGCGGCGTGAACGACCTGCCGCTTTCGATCGTGCTCTCCTGGATGGAGCAGAAGGCTGTGGCCGTGCTGATGAGCCTCCTCTCCCTGGGCATCAGGGGCATCTACCTGGGCCCGAAGCCGCCCGCCTGGATCACGCCCGGCGTTCTGAAGGTGCTGCAGGAGCAGTTCGACCTGCACCTCACCACCACCCCCGAGGCGGACCTGAAGGCGCTGCTGGGCTAGCGGCCGGAAACAGAAGAGCGAGAAGGGCTTGCCCTTCTCGCTCTTCTGTTTCCGCAACGCGATCACGGACACTGGACCGGCGTTTTCGCCTAGTCGTCCTTGTGGCCGTAATGCTTCGTAATCGTTTCGATCGAGTCGCCTTCGATGACGTGATGGGCGTTGGGCGCCTTCAGGCGGATGACGCGGTTCTCGTAGTCGAACTCCGTGTCACCCAGGTGGATCTCGAAGTGCTGGCCGCCGGAGGTCGTGACGAGAATCTCGCCCCAGGCCTTCAGTTCCTTCTCAACGAACTCCATCTTCACTGCGACTCAGCTCCTTTCTGCCGACCGCCTCCAGAGGCGGTCAATCTATAATGATTCTATTGCTCTACTGCATATATTTCAATCCCCGAAGGGTTGCTATCCCACCCCCGCGAGTCTAGTGCTTTTTCATACGGTTTTCTGCATCCGTTGGTCCGGGCGTGGCCCGTCCCCACCGGGCCACGCGCGGCGGCCAGCAGCCCCTCGCACCCGGTGGCCGGGAAAGGGCGACCAGGGGGACGGGCCGGCCAGACGGCTGCGGCGCCCAAAACGGGGCAGGGGCCCCGAGCAGGACCCCTGCCACTCTAGTCGTTGTCCAGGTGACCGTAGTGTTTCTGAATGGTCTCAACCGAGTCGCCGTCGATCACGAACAGGGCCTGGGGCGACTTCAGCCGGATCACGCGGTTCTCCCTGTCGAACTCCGTGTCGCCAAGGTGAATCTCGAAGTGTTGGCCGCCTGAGGTCGTGATGAGAATCTCACCCCAGGTCCTCAGTTCTTGCTCGACAAGCTCCATCTTCATGGGCCATCCCTCCGGCGGATAGTCTCTCCAGACCCTGCCGGGATAACCCCTCACAGAGCCCCTTCCAGCTGCAGCAGGCGCCGCTTCATCTCCGGGCCGCCCATGCTGTACTGGCCGATGGTCCCGTCCCGCCGCACGACCCGGTGGCAGGGAACAAGCAGCGGCACCGGGTTGCGGCGCATGGCGTTGCCCACCGCCCGGGCCGCCCCGGGCCGGCCGACGGCCGCCGCCAGGTCGGCGTAGGTGCGCACCTCGCCGCGGGGGATTGCCCGGCAGACCGCCAGCACGGCCTGCTCGAAGGGGCTGAGGAACGAGAGGTCCACGGGCCCGTCGTAGGGCTCGCCCGCCAGCCATCCCTCCAGCACCGCCTCCAGCTCGGCCCGCCGGCTGTCGTCGCGCACGGGGGTCTGGCCCGTGCACTCCCGGCACGAGGCGCGGAACGCCTCGTCGCCCTCCTCCTCCAGCGACAGGCAGGCGATGCCTTTCTCCGTCCAGGCCACGTAGATGGGGCCGAGGCTGGTGTGGCAACGGGTGTACTTCACTGCGGCTTTCCTCCCTTGATCGCTCCCTGTCGCGCACACGGGCGACCGGCCGTCCGGACCGCTCGCCAGTCCATCAGCCAACAGATTTCCCTGTGCCGGCCGGTCCCTCCTCCCCCCGCAGACGCTGAATCTCCGCCACCGCCTCCGGGTTCTCCAGGGCCGAGAGGTCGCCGGGGTTCCCGCCGAGGTACGCCGCCCGGATCACCCGGCGCATGATCTTGCCGTTGCGGGTCCGGGGCAGGGCGCTGACGAAGTGGACGGCCTCCGGCAACAGGGGCCGGCCCATCTCCCGGGCGATCCGCTCCCTGAGCTCCCCCGCGAGGGCCTCACCGGCCCGGGCGCCGGGGCGCGGCACCACGAAGCAGACCGCCACCTCTCCCTTCACGGGATGCGGCACACCCACCGCTGCGGCCTCCTGCACCTGCGGATGACTCACCAGCACCGACTCGTACTCCGCCGGGCCCACCCGCTTGCCCGCCACGTTCAGCGTGTCGTCCGACCGGCCGTGGATGTACCAGAACCCGTCATCGTCCACGGAGGCCCAGTCGCCGTGCACCCACACGCCCTCGAAACGCTTCCAGTAGGTCTCCAGGTAGCGCTCGGGGTCGCGCCAGAAGCCCCGGGTCATGCCGACCCACGGCGTGGTAAGCGTCAACTCCCCCACCTGCCCGGGCGGCACCGGCCGGCCCTCCGCGTCCAGCAGCGTCGCCGCCATGCCGGGGACGACGGTGTTGAACGAGCAGACCTTGATGGGCCGGATGGGCACGCAGCCCAGGATGCCGCCGGAGATCTCGGTGCCGCCGGAGTAGTTGATCATCGGGCAGCGGCTGCCGCCCACGTGCTCCACAAACCAGCGGTAGGGCTCCGGGTTCCAGGGTTCGCCAGTACCGCCCAGCACCCGCAGGCTGGAGAGATCGTGGCGCTCGACCCACTCGGTGCCCGCCGGGGCCAGGGCGCGGATCACCGTGGGCGAGAGCCCCAGGTGGGTGATGCCGTGCCGCTCCACCATGTCCCAGAGCCGGTCCGGGGCCGGGTGGTCGGGCGCGCCGTCGTAGAGGTAGACCGTGGCGCCGAGGAAGAGGGCGCCGTAGATAAGCCAGGGGCCCATCATCCAGCCCAGGTCGGTGAACCACATCACCAGGTCGCCCGGACCCACGTCGAAGCAGTGGGCCATGTCCTGCGCCGCCTTCACCGGGAAGCCGCCGTGCACGTGCACCGCCCCTTTGGGCCGGCCGGTGGTCCCCGAGGTGTAGATGATCATGCACGGGTCCTCGGGGTCCAGCCGCTCGGTCTCGAACCGCGCCGGCTGGGCCCGCACCACGTCGTCGTACCACAGGTCCCGGCCCGGGGTCCAGCGCACCTCTCCGCCCGTGCGCCGCACCACCACCAGGTGCCGCACCGAGGGCGCCAGCGCTGCGGCCTCGTCGGCCACCGCCTTCAGGTTCACGGGCCGTCCCCGCCGGTAGAAGCCGTCGGCGGTGATCAGGACCTTCGCCTCGCAGTCAGCCAGCCGGCTGGCGGCGGCGCCGGGGGCGAAGCCGGAGAAGATGGGCGTGAAGACTGCACCCAGCCGGGCAAGGGCGATGATGGCGGCCACCGCCTCGGGAATCATGGGCAGCATCAGCCCCACCCGGTCCCCGCGGCCGACGCCCAGCGCCCGCAGCCCGTTCGCCAGCCGGTTCGACTCGGCCCAGAGCTGCCGGTACGTCCAGCTGCGCACCGCGCCCTCCTCCCCCTCGTGGAGCACGGCCAGCTGGTGCGGGCGCTGCTTCAGGTGCTTGTCCACCGCCTCGTGGGCCAGGTTCATGCGCGCCCCGCGGAACCAGGTGGCCCAGGGTACGCCGGCTGACAGGTCCAGGATCTGCCTGGGCGGCTCGTACCACTCGATGCCGATGTCTCTCACCGCCTGCTCCCAGAACCAGGCGGGGTCAGCTTTCGCCCGGGCGTGCAGTTCCTCCAGGTCGGCCACGCCGCAGGCCGCGATGAACCGGGCAATGCGGGATTCGTTGCGCCATTTCGCGTCGGGCTGCCACACGTAGTCTGCCATCCGCTCACCAACCCCCCAAATCCGAATCAGTAACACTTTAGTCACTCATCCGCAAATTCCTACGGAGATGTGACCGGTTGGTGCGCTCGGGTCCGACCCGGCCGACAGGTCGACACTGGTGGAGGGAGTGGCAACGGCGTCCCGGGCGTCGCCGCCACAGCCATGAGGAAGACTCGGCGTGCGGGCCGTATCTCATGTTGAATCCTTACGCAAGCATGATATATAATCGATATGTATACTAACTATCACGACCGGGGTCGGTGACATGATGCTGCACACCTCGAAGGCATCCGCTGTGGCGCCCCGCCGCTCCGTGCCCCGACCGCGCATCCTGCCCCGGTACCTTCCCGCCGCGGCGCTGCTCTGCGCTGCGCTGCTGCTCCTCTGGTGGGCGCTCCCCGGACTGGTGGCTCCCGTGGCCGACTTCGAGCAGGGGCCGGGCGGCACCGAGGCGTACGTGACGATCGCCCGGCAGATCCGTGAGCAGTCGGCGGCCTTCTGGACCGGCGGCGACGTCCACCTGCGCCTGAACGAGCGGGAGGTCAGCGGCATGATCTCCTCGGCCCTGCTCACCGGCGGCTCGCCCGACGGGCCGCTCTCCCGGGTGCGCAGCCACCTGGGCGACGACGCCATTCAGGTGGAAGCCGTGGTGCGCCCCCCCGCCGATCTGGCGCCCGCCCGGCTGACGGGTCCCGTCGGCGTACGGCTCTGGCTGGCGCCGGAAGTGACAGAGACCGGCGTGATCCAGTTCCGCATCCGGCGGGCCTACCTGGGGCGGATTCCCGTCTCACCGGGGCTGATCCGCCTGGCCGGTCGGTTCGTGCGGGTGAACGTGCAGGGATACAGCGCACAGGAGGCGGCCTTCGCCCTGCCGGTGAGCGACATGGTCTCGCAGGCTCTCGGCCGGCGCATCGAGATCCGTTCCTTCACGGCCGAGGCCGGCCAGCTCCATCTGACCATCGCCATGCCCGAGTACTGAAAAGCCCGGGGGCGGGAAATCCCGCAACCCCGGGCTTTGTCGTGCGGCGGGAGCCACCCTCACTGCGGGTGCGACCCGCCTGGCCTCCCGCTCCAACGTGCGGCGCGCGCAACGTGCGCCGCGCCACCCTGTGGGCGGCGCTCACCCCAGCCCCGGCACGGCCTCCCGCAGGGCCAGGAGCGCCTTGTCCTTCATCTTGCATTCCAGCATCACGTCGGCCTCCAGGTCGGGGACCCGGTCGGCGAAGGCGCGGAAGTCCGCCGGGTCGATGTAGTCGGCGTGATAGCGGGAGCGATGGCCGTCACGGGGCGAGGAGAAGTGCAGCTTCGGCCGCACGCCCTGCCACGTGGGGAGGATCTTCTCCAGCCACGGCAGCCAGTCGTCCTCCCGCAGCACCCGGTGGTGGTGCAGGTCGAAGACCATCGGCCGCCCGACCTCCCGGGCGATGGCCAGCACGTCGGCCGTGTCCCACGTCACGTCGTCGTTCTCCAGCCAGAGGCGGTCGGCGATGCGCTTCTCCAGCCGTCCGAAGTTGGCCACGAAGCGCTTGGCGGCTGCCGGCTTGTCGCCGTAGCCGCCGCCGATGTGGAGCACCAGCCCGGCCTCGGGGCCCAGCTCCAGGAGTTCCAGGATGCGGGCGTGGTAGCTCAGGTCCTGCATCGCCTTGGCCACCACCGACTCGTCAGGGGCGCTCAGCACCACGAACTGGCCGGGGTGCAGGGTCAGGCGGATCCCCGTCTCCCGGGCCAGCCGGGCCACGGCTGCGAAGTCGTGGGCCAGGTCCGCCTCCCAATCCCATTCCGCCGCCACGGGGTGGGTGGCCAGCGGCACCAGGTCGGACGTGATGCGGAAGAGGCGGATCCCCTGCTCCTGATTCCAGCGAATCACCGCCTCCAGGGTCTTCAGGTTGCTCCGGGCCACCTGGTAGAGCAGGGGCCGCCGCTGCTCCGGCGCCATGGGCTCCAGCCGCCTGGCGGTGATGGAGCGCAGCCGCGGGCCGCCTTTGCGGCCCTGAAGCGTCAGGTTGATGCCAACGTAGCCCAGCCGGAGGACCAAGGGGCAAACCTCCTAGTTCAGTACCCCCCGGCGCATCGCCTCGGCCACCGCCTGCGTCCGGTTCTGCACCCCCATCTTCTCAAACAGGAGGTTCATGTGCCGGCGCACGGTGCGCTCGCTCAGGTAAAGCCGGGAGCCGATCTCCGCGTAGGATGCCCCCTCGGCCAGCATCCTGAGCATGGTGATCTCCTCCTCCCGGAGCTCCGCCTCGCCCCGGCCGGCGAGCTTACCCGCCAGAGACGGATGAATCACGACGCCGCCCTGTGCGGTGGTGCGCACCGCCGACGCGATCTCGGCGAAGGAGGCCGTCTTGGGGATGTAGCCGCTGGCCCCGAGCGCCAGGGCCGACCGGACCAGCGCCGCGTCGGCATACGTGGAGAGCACGAGGATGGCGGGCGGGTCACTGCCCTGGAGGATCTGGCGGGCGGCGTCGAGCCCGCTGCCGTCGGGCAGCTTCAGATCCAGGAGGATGACGTCGGGCTTCAGCCGTGCGGCCTGGGACACCGCCTCGGCCGCCGTGGCCGCCTCGCCCACCACCTTGAACTCCGGGTCGCTCTCCATCAGCTGCCTGAGGCCCTCGCGCACGACGGTCTGATCTTCCACCAGCATGATCCGCAGTTCCAAGGTGCTCACCTCCTGCAGCCCGCCGGGACTGGCGTGGGGATCGCATCGGGAAGGCGTTGGGATGCCATCGGAACGGAATCGCTGTGGGCTCGGATTCGCTGAGCCCGGTCGGGATGGAACCCGGCCGGGGGAGGGGCCCGCCCCGAAGAGGCCCGCAGCAGGCCCTCAAGATGGCATCGGAATTACACGTGAACAGCACTACAATAGGGTTAGACTAGCATCATATTACCAAATGGGGGGCGACCAGAGCCATGCGGTGGGCCGACGTTCCGGTCGAGAACAAGGCGCAGATTGCCTGGGGGGTTCTGGTGGCGATCTACCTGCTGGGCACGCAGCGGACCGAACTGATCCGGCCGCCCGTGGTGGCCGTGTTCGCCGTCTCTGCGGCGGCTGCCTTCCTGGAGCTCTGGCTGCGCAGCCGGGGCTGGCCCCACCTGCTCTGGTACGACTGCGTCGTCTGGTCGGTGCTCCTCACCGCCCTGGTCGTGGTGACCGGAGGGAGGGGCTCCGAGGTGTGGCCGGCCTACATCCTGATGTCGCTCACCGCCCCGGTGGTGCTGCGCCGGGTGGCGCCGTACATCCTGCTGGGGATCAACGTGACCGCCTACGGGCTGATCTACCTCTTCCTCAACCCCCTCGGCGTGCCGCTGGACTGGGGGCAGGTCTTCCTGCGCATCGGCACCATCTTCCTGGTGGCCTACGTGGTGGACCGGGTCACGGCCCGGGAGCGGCAGTCCAACGAGCGGGCGGTGGCGCTCGCCCGCAGCCGGGTGATCGAGCTGGTGCAGGCGCGCGACGCCGAGCGCCGGCTGATCGCCAGCGACATCCACGACTGGCTGGGCACGGGCATCATCGCCCCGCTCCGGCGGCTGGAGATCGCGGCCCGCCAGCCCGACCTGGACCACTGCCGGCAGCACGTGGAGGACGCGGCCGAGATGCTGCGGAAGGCTCACGCCGAGCTGCGCCGCCTGATGGAGAACCTGCATCCCCACCTGCTGGAGCAGATGGGGCTGGCCGAGGGGCTGCGGGCATACCTCACCGACTGGGGCGAGGAGCACGGCGTGGCGATTGCCTACCACCTGGAGCCGGGTCCCGAGCCGCCGGCGGACGTGGCGGTGGCGCTCTTCCGCATCCAGCAGGAGGCCCTGAACAACTGCGCCAAACACGCACACGCCAGCCGCGTGGAGGTGCGGCTGGCGCTGGGCCCCGAC
The DNA here is from genome assembly GCF_040797425.1 of Symbiobacterium sp. NCBI lineage: Bacteria > Bacillati > Bacillota > Clostridia > Eubacteriales > Symbiobacteriaceae > Symbiobacterium > Symbiobacterium sp. The sequence continues at coordinate 107,073 of NZ_JBFNEH010000006.1, forward strand.
CGGGTGCGGTTCACGCTCACCGACAACGGCGTCGGCTTCACGGGCCGCCCGGGACGGGGGCTGACCGGCATGCAGGAGCGGGCCGCCGCCTTCGGCGGGACGGTGAAGGTGCACTCCCGGCCCGGGCAGGGAACGACCGTCGAGGCGGAACTGCCCGTGATTAAGGTTGAAGCAGCGGCTCCAGCGTGGCCAACACGTTCCTGACCACGATGGCATAGCCTTCCGGGGTGGGGTGGATGCCGTCCCGCTGGTTCAGGTAGGGCGACCCGGCCACGCCCTCGAGGAAGAAGGGGATGAGCGGCAGGTCGTACGCCGCGGCCAGGTCGGGGTAGATCTGCGCGAAGGCCTGCTGGTACTCCTCGCCGTAGTTGGGCGGGGCCATCATGCCGGCGAGCACCGCTTGCGCCCCCGCCGCCTGCACGTGCTCGATGATGCCGGCCAGGTTGGCCCGCACCTCCGCCACGGGCACGGCCTGCATCCCGTCGTTGGCGCCCAGTTCCAGGATGATGATCTGCGGCTGGTGCTCCAGCACCGTCTCCACCCGCAGGAGGCCGCCCGCGGTCAGTTCCCCGGAGATGCCGGCGTTCACCACCCGGTAGCGGTATCCCGCCTGGTCCAGCAGCGCCTGCAGTTGGCTCGGGTAGTTACGGTCGGGCTCGACGCCGAGGCCCGCGGTCAGGCTGTCTCCGAACGCGACGATCACCGGCCAATCGGACCGGTCGCGCTCCGGGTCCGGCGTAAGGACAGTCGGGGGCTCGGCGGCAAGGTTCCCCGCTGCCGCCCGGCCGAGGGAAGACTCGAGGGCAACCGCCTGTGCGGCCGCTGCGTCGCTGGCGATGGCCTGGAGCGACGTCAGCCCCGGCTCTGCGTGGGGCCGGCGGGCCAAGGCGAGGACAGCCGGCAGCAGGAAGGCGACGATCAGAGGGAGAAGCCAACTGCGGCGCAACGGCGTCTACTCCTTTCTTCGCTCCTTTAATTCGCCAGCGGGCGAACTGGCACCCTGCAGGGCGCAGTGCAGTAAAATCTGGAAGGCGGTGCGTGCGGTGTTCACGTTCACACCCCAGGCAGCCCAGAAGCTGAACGCCATCATGCAGGAACGGGGCGGCCACCTGGCCGTGAAGATCGAGATCGACTCCAGCGGCTCCGGCGAGGTCTGGCGCATGACGCTGGTCAGGCGCTCCGCGGCGACGGCGGTGGTGAGCGGAGTGCCAGTGCAGGTTGACGCCGGGACGGCGCAGCTCCTGGACGGGCTGATCATCGACTGGGTGATGACCCCCGACGGCCCGGGACTCGGCGTGTACGACCAGAACTTGCTGGACGAGGTGAAGCCGCGGCGCCGGTCGTGACGGCGGGCCCCGTACGGCGGCTCTACACTGAGAAGTGTGGGTACCAAGAGGAAATGGCGGTTCGCCAGCC